>NZ_JBHJRC010000237.1:0-13149 GCF_042261735.1 Kitasatospora sp. NPDC056327
GGCGGGAGGGGCGGGCACGGGCTCCCCCGCTACGGGCGGGCGGAGAGCCAGCCGGTCAGTTCGGCCGGGCGGTTGGTGATGATGCCGTCCACGCCGGCGGCGTCCAGGGACTTCCAGCGGGCGGGGGTGTCGACCGTCCAGACGTTGACGGCGACGCCGGCCGCGTGCAGGGCGGCGATCACGTCGGGGCGGGTGGCGAGGGCGCCGTCGGAGGGGTTGTAGGCGGCGAGGCCGAGATCCCTGGCGACGGCGACCGGGTCGGCGTCGAGGGAGCTGCGCAGCAGGCCGAGCGGGAGGTCGGGGGCGAGTTCGCGGGTGTGGCGGAGGGCTTCGGTCTCGAAGCTCTGGACGAAGACCCTTCCGGTCATGCCGTGGTCGCGCACGTCCTTCACGATGCGGGCCACCTCGTCGCGGGTGTGCGGACCCTTGATCTCCAGGAGCAGGCTGCCGCCGCGGGCGCGCAGGTCGTCCAACTGGGCGGCCAGGCTCGGGATCCGGGCGCCGGCCGCCGCCGGGGCGAACCAGGAGCCGGCGTCCAGGCCGTCGAGCTGGGCGGCCGTCAGGTCGCGGACCCGGCCGGAGCCGTTGGTGGTGCGGTTGACCGTGTCGTCGTGCAGGACGTACGGGACGCCGTCGCGGCTGGGCTGGACGTCGTTCTCGATCCAGTCGGCGCCGGCCCGGCGGGCGACCTCGTCGGAGAGGACGGTGTTCTCGGGCGCGGCGGAGGAGGCGCCGCGGTGGGCGAGGACGGTGAGCGGCGCGCCCGGCGGACGGAGGAAGGCGCCCGGGGCCAGGGCGGTCACCTTGAGGTCGTCGAAGGACACCTGTGCGCCGTTGACCAGCAGGGCCTGCCCGCCGTCGGCGCTGCGGGCGACCTGGGTGGTGCGCATCACCTCCCGGCCGTCGACGATCCATCGGGCCGCGGTGCCGTGCACTTCGACGGCGATCCGGACGTCGCGGCCGGTGCCCGCGGCGGAGGGGGCGACGGCGGTGTTGGTGACGTTCCAGGTGTCGGCGGGGGTGCGCTGGGCGAACTCCAGGCCGTTGGCGGCGGTGGTGCCGGAGCGCATGGTCGCGATCGACCACGGTGTGACGCCGTTCGCGGGGACGTCGAGACCGAGGGCGGTCCAGCGGGCGGCGTCGACGACGCTCTCGAAGCGGGCGGTGGCCTCGATCCGGAAGTCGGCGAGGTGTCGCCCGAAGGTGATCCGGGTCTGCTGGTTCCAGTTGACGGAGGCGCCGACCAGCCGGCCGTTCTCGACCTTCCAGTCGCCCTCGACCGCTGTCCAGCCGGCGGGGAGTCCGGGGCCGTCGAACCTCTCGTCCACGACGACCTGCCCCGACGCGGGGACGGCGGGCGCGGCGAGCGAGGCGAGCGAGGCGGGAGCGGCGAGCGAGGCGGGAGCGGCGGGAGCGGCGGGAGCGGCGGGAGCGGAGGAGGCGGAGGGGGCTGCGGGGGCTGCGGGCGGGGTGGCGAGTGCGACGGTGGTGACGCCGAGCGCGGAGGCGAGCAGCGCGGCGAGCGGTCCCGGGCGGCGGACGGCACGAGCGGCGCGGCCCTTCCCGGTTGCGGGGTCGACAGGGTGACGGCTTGTCATGCGCGCACGGTATGCGATCACGGGGCGCACCGGAAACCGTTTCCCCGCGGTGGCCGACGCCTCGGAAGCCCGGTTGACCCGTCGACAAAATATACAGACCGGTCTATTGTTTTCTGCATGGGAGTCAAAGGCGAAGAGACCCGCGCCCGGCTGATCGCCGGCACCCGGAGCCTGATCGAAGCGCACGGCTACTTCGGCACCGGCCTCAACCAGGTCGTGACGGAGAGCGGGGCGCCCCGCGGGTCGCTCTACTTCCACTTCCCCGAGGGCAAGGACCAGTTGGTCACCGCGGCGCTCGTCCAGGCCGGCCAGGAGATCGAGGACCAGCTCGCCGCGCTCGCCCGCGAGGGCGCCGACACGGCCACCGTGCTCACCGGCCTGACCCGGGCCTTCGCCGACCGCCTCACCGGGTCCGGCTTCACCAAGGGCTGCCCGATCGCGACCGTCGCCCTGGAGGTCGCGGGCAGCAACGAGAGCCTGCGCCTGGTGTGCACCGAGGTGTACGCGGGCTGGCAGCGGGTGCTCGCGGAGCGGCTGACCACCGAGGGTTTCGAACCCGCCGAGGCGGACGTCGCGGCCGGGCAGGCGCTCGCCCTGCTGGAGGGCGCCGTCCTGCTCGCCCAGGTGCGCCGCTCGGTGGACCCGCTGCTCGACGCGGCCCAGGCCGTGCGCCACCTGATCGGCGCGAAGGCCCGCCCGGCCCCTCAGCACGCCCGCTGACACCGGGGCCCGGCCGGCCACCGCCGGGCGAGCCCCGACACGCCGCCCGCCGGGCCGGCGGTCCGCCCGTCCACGGATCCACCGCTCCACCTGCGCGCGGGTCCGGCGGCGACGGGCCGGCCCGTGCTCACGGGCTGCGTGACGTCCATGGGCCCAAAAAATATGCAGACCGGTCTACTGATTTTGCGCCCACCCCTCGCCCCCCGCACCTCCGCATCCACCCTTGTGTCCGAAAAATATGCAGACCGGTCTACTTAATTAGGCAGACCGGTCTACAGAAACGGAGCCCCACCCGTGAGCACCGCACCCGCCCCGCCCCGTACCCTCGTCCTCGGGGCGACCGGTTTCATCGGCCGCTGGCTGGTCCTCGAACTCCTCGGCCGGGAAGAACCGGTGGCCGCCGCCGTCCGCCCCGGCACCGGGCGCGACCGCGGACTCCGCCACTGGCTGCGCGCGCACGGTGCCGACGACCGCGCGCTCACCACCGTCGCCGCCGACCTCACCCGCCCCGGACTCGGCATCTCCCCCGAGGACGACGCCCGCCTCGCCGGGATCCGCGACGTCCACAACCTCGCCGCCCTCTTCCGCTTCGGCCTCGACCGCGCCACGGCGCACGCCGCCAACGCCGACGGCGCGCTCACCGCCCTGCACTGGGCCGCCGGACGCCCGCACCTCCGGCGGCTGGTCCACCTCTCCGGCTACCGCGTCGGCGGGAACACCGCGCCCCGCCACCCGCTCCCGCCCGCCGAGGTCGACGCCCTCTACGCACGGCTCGGCGCCTACGAGGCCTCCAAGTACCTCGGCGACGCCGCGGTCCGGGTGACGGCGGCCCGGCTCGGCGTGCCGCTCACCACCGTCAACCCCAGCACCGTCATCGGCCACTCCGTCACCGGCGAGGCCGGACAGTACCTCGGGCTGGCCGACCTGGTCCGCCAACTCTGGTCCGGGCGTCTGCCGTTGCTTCCCGGCACGGCGCGCACCTTCGTCCCGGTGGTGGCGATCGACCACCTGGCGCGCTTCCTGGCCGCCGTCCCCGAGCACGACGACGGGCCCGCGCACGCCCACACCGTGCTCGACCCCGCCACCCCGCCGCTCCCCGAGCTGATCACCCTGCTCGCCGAGCACCTGGGAACGTCCGCGCCCCGGGGCCGGCTCCCGGTCGGCGTGGTCCGACGGCTGCCGCGCGCGCTCACCGGCGCCGACCCGGAGACCCTCCACTTCCTCTCCGAGGACCGCTACGACACCGCGTCGGCCGACCGCCTCGCCCGGGCCGCCGGACTCCACCACCCGCCCGTGGACGAGCTGTTGCGCCGCTGGGCCACGCGGCTGGTCACCGACGGCTTCGGCGAGGACGGTGCCGACAGGGGGGACGTCGGCACGGAGGGTGCCGGCACGGGGGTCGTCGGTGCGGCCCCGGCCGGAGGCCCGGGCCCGGACCGCACCCCGTCCACGGCGGGCGGGTTCGCCGATGTCGCCGGGATCCGCAGCTACCTCGACGGCGACCGCCTGAGCCCCGGCCGCGTCCTGCTCCGCGCTCCCGGCGCGGGCACCGACGCCGCCGCCTGGCGCGCGGCAACCTCCCACCTCGCAGAGCCCGTTCGCCAAGCCGCCCCGGTCCCCGCCGGCGGCCTCCTCGCCGCCGACCTCCCCGGCACCGGCCGCTCCGCCGGGACGGCGGCCCAGGACGACGAGTGGCTCGCCGCGCTGCTCGGACCGCTCCGCTCACGGCCCGTCCTGGTCACCCACCGGGCCACCGCCGCACCGGCGCTGCGCTACGCGAACGCCCACCCGGACCGCGTCGCCGGCCTCCTGATCGTCACCGCACCACCCGCCGCCGACGCCCGCACCCACACTCCGGCGGGCCACCGCCCCGGCGCCGCCCGGCGCGCCTCACGTCGCGTCCAGGAGGCCCGACGGCTTCGGGCGCAGCAGGAGTTGGAGCGCCTCCTGGCGTCCTGCCCGGTCCCGGTCGAGTTCACGGGAACGGCGGGCGGCACCGACCGACCGTAGCGGCCCACGACATCGGCGACGCCCCGGAAGCAGCCACGACGCACCTACGGCAGCGACACACCGACGGCAGCGACGCAGCATCAGCACGGGCTACAGCTACAGCTACAGCTACAGCTACAGCTACAGCAGCGACGAACCGACAGCCGTGAAACCGAGGTGCCCCGACGGGCCCCGGTCCGGTACCGTGCGGGCCATGCCGAGTCCTGAGTCAGACAGGGTGGGGGCTTTCGGTCACGCCGTCAGCCCCCTCGACCACTGAGTTCACAGCCCTGCCGTCCCGCCGCGTTCCGCGGCCGGACGCGCGCGCCTCCTGGGTGCTGACCGCGGTGACGAGACGACCCTCTCGTGCTTCTCCTCACCCCGGAGCCACTCGATGCCCCTCCCGCTGTATCTGCTCGCCCTGGCGGTCTTCGCCATGGGCACCTCGGAGTTCATGCTCGCCGGCCTCCTGCCGGACATCGCCTCGGACCTCGGCGTGCCGGTCGGGACCGCAGGCCTGCTCACCCCGGCGTTCGCCGTCGGCATGACCGTCGGCGCCCCGCTCATGGCCGGACTCGCCCGCAACCGGCCCGGACGGTCCGGCCTCCCGGCGTCCGTCCTCGTGTTCCTGGCGGCCCACGTCGTGGGCGCCACCACCGTCAGCTTCCCGGTCCTGGTCGCGACCCGGGTGGCCGCGGCACTCGCGTACGCGGGCTTCCTCTCCGTGGCCCTGACGACGGCCACCGGACTGGTCCCGCCCGACAGGAAGGGCCGCGCGCTCGCCGTACTGCTGTCGGGCACCACGGTGGCCACGGTCGCCGGCGTCCCGGGGGGTGCGGTGCTCGGCACGCTGTTCGGCTGGCGGGCCACGTTCTGGGCCGTCGCCGCCGTCTGCCTGCCCGCGGCCATCGGCATCGTCAAGGCGATCCCGGCGCGACGCGTGCCGGAGGCCGCTGCCGACGGGCCGGCCCTGCGGTCGGAGCTCGCGCAGCTGAGGAGGCCGCGGCTGCTCCTGGTCATGCTGCTCGGCGCCGTGGTGAACGCGGCGACCTTCGCCGGCTTCACCTTCCTCGCCCCCGTCGTGACCGGCACCGCCGGGCTGGACGAGCTGTGGATCCCGGTCGCCCTGGTGCTCTTCGGTGCCGGTTCCTTCGCCGGGGTGACCGCCGCCGGCCGGCTGTCCGACCGGCACCCCGGTCCGGTGGTCGCGGTCTGCGGTCCGCTGCTGCTCGTCGGCTGGCCGGCCCTGGCCGTGCTGGCCGACCGGCCGGTCGCGCTGCTGGCCCTCGTGTTCGTCCAGGGCGCGCTGTCGTTCGCGCTGGGCAGCACGCTGATCACGCGGGTGCTCTACGAGGCGGCCGCCGCGCCCACCATGGCCGGCTCCTACGCGACCGCCTCGCTCAACGTGGGCGCCGTCCTCGGCCCCCTGATCGCCGCGCCGACCCTCGACACGGCGGCCGGCGGTCTCGGGCCGCTCTGGGCGAGCGGACTCCTCGTCCTGGTCGCGCTGCTGGTCGCGCTTCCCCTGCGCGGTGTGATCGCGGCGGACCGGAGCGGCGGGGTGCTCCGGTGACGCCCGCCGCCACCCCGGACCGCCCGGCCGGGGCGACGGTCGGCACGCGGGGACCGGGAGACCGCCACGGACGCGGAGGCCGGACGCCCGTGCTCGACCCGCTCGCCGCACCGGCCGCGCTGTCCGTCGCGGTGGACCCCCTGCTGGAACTGCTGCAGGACGTCAACCACGAGCCGTTCGTCGAACTGCTCCAGGTGGTCCCCGTGAGCGGGACGGCGACGGTTCACGGCCGGATGCGGGAGCTCGCCCAGGCCGTCCACGACGCAGGCGGCCGGAGCCGCGGGTACCGGGTGACGGCCCCGGTGCACCCGTTCGTCCCGCCCCGGGCGTGGCGGGACGTCCTCCGCCGGGAGGTGACCGAGGGGTTCCTGCAGCCCGCCACGAGGTATCCGACGGCGAGCGCGCGCACGGCGGAGGAGATCCGGCGGGCCGGCGAACTGTCGGACGGCGCGGCCGGTCTGATCGAGGCGCACCTGGGTCCGGTGCGGATCGCCGGCGATGTCGGAGGTCCGCACCTCGACCGCATCCGGTGGCGCAACCTGCTACTGGTGAGCGAAGCCTGGGCCACGATCCTGCATCTGTCCGTCAGCGACTGACCGGCCCTCGCCCCGGGCCGGGTCGGGTCGGCGACAGGTCACCGTCGGCGACACCGGCCCGGGCCGGCCCGGCCACAGGCAGAGCTGCCGGCACGGCCGCCGGCGCAGCCGCCGGCACGGCTACGGGGCCACCGAGGGACACGTGGCCTCCTGGGCGGCCATCACCTCGTCGCCGTGCTCGAAGGCCCAGGCGCCCACGGCGTCGATGGGTGCGAGGAAGGTCCGCCCCAGCACGGTGAGCCGGTACTCCACCCGGGAGGGCGCCTCGTCGTCCGCCCGGCGCTCGACCAGACCGTTGAACTGCAGCCGCCGCAGGGTCTCGGTGAGGACCTTGGAGCTGATGCCGCCGATCCGCTCGCGCAGTTCCACCGGGCGGCGGGGGCCGTCGCGCAGGGCCCAGAGCACCACGGCGTTCCAGGTGTTGGAGAGCAGGTCGAAGGCCAGGCGGGCGCGGCAGTCGGCGAGGAAGGCGTCGGTCGTCACGTACCAAATGGTGCCCGACCGGCTCTCTAGCGTCGGTGCGAACGGTCGAAACCGGCCCGGAGAGGGAGTTCACGTCATGAGAATCGGTGTTCTGGGGACGGGCAACATGGCCGACGCGCTTGCCACGCACTGGGCGCGGGCCGGTCACGAGGTGGTCGTCGGGGGGCGTGACGCCCGGCGTGCGGAGCGGCTGGCGGAGCGCGTCGGAGGCGGCGCGCGGGCCGCCGGCCTGTCGGAGGCGGCCGGGGCCGGCGAGGTGGTGCTGGCCGCGCTGCCCTTCGGGGCGGGGGCCGAGGTGGTGCGGGACCTCCGCGGGGCGCTGACGGGCAGGGTGCTGGTGGACTGCTCCAATCCGGTCGGGCCGGGCTTCCGGCTGCTGACGGAGGGTGGCCCGTCGGCCGCGCGGTTGCTGGCCGCCGCGGCGCCGGGGGCGCGGGTGGTCAAGGCGTTCAACCTCTGCCACGAGGACGTGTGGCGGATGCGGCCGCCCGTGTTCGACGGCCGGCCGCTGGCCGTACCGCTCTGCGGGGACGACGACGAGGCCCTCGGCCTGGTCCGGACGCTGGTGCGGGACGTGGGGTGCGAGCCGGTGGCCGCGGGAGGGCTCGACCGCGCGGGGCTGCTGGAGGCGACCGCCGCCCTGCTCATCGGACTGTGGGTCGGCGAGGGGGCGGACGCCCAGGCGATCGCGCCCCCGCTGGCGTTCGCGGCCGGACCGGCCCCGACCGAACCGGCCGCCGCCCTCCCCTGATCTCCCCCAGGGTCCGGGCCTGATCTCCCCCAGGGTCCGGGCCGCACACCCGGCCGCGCCCGATCGCCCCGGGCCGCTCGCCGCCACCGAGCCGCGGGCCCCGGAGGCCCCGAGGTTCAGCGGGGGCCGGTGGCGCCGGGCGCGGCCGGGGTGAGGTGCCGGGCGAGCACCGCCAGGGCGTCGGTGACCGCCCGGAGCGCGGCCGGGTCGGGGCCGGCGTTCCCCGGGCCGGCGAGGGCGGCGGCGAGCGCGCCGTCGACGGTGACGGCGCGGACCTCGGCGACCCGGGCCGACGGCTCGGCGGCCGGACGGACGAGTCGGCGGCGGCGGTCGGCGGGGTCGGGCTCCGTCTCGACCGACCCCGCTTCCACCAACCGCGCCACGGCGGTGGAGACCTGGCTCTGCGGCAGACCGGTGCGGGCGGCGATCTCGCCGACGGTCGTTCCCGGGTTGGCGACGATCTCACCGAGCGTCACCAGGACGGCCCGGACCGAGCCGCGCGATCCGGTCTCCGGCTCGGGCATGGCCTGCTCGCCGATCTTCATCAGGGTGCGGCCCAGGAGGAACAGTTCGACTCCGTTCATGCCCGCCAGAGTACATCGCGATCGATACATCAAGATCAATGCATCACTATTGATGCATCTATTTCGATGCTCTAGGGTTGGCGCGGCGGCCTCGCACCGGCCGCCGCAGCGCAGGCGACGACCACGGGGAGCACCGCCATGACCGGCACCACCACCAGCACCGCACCCGCCGCTCACCGCGCCGCCGCCGCACCCGCCGCACCCGCCGCTCACCGCACCCTCGCCGTACCGGGTGCGACGCTCCACTACCGGGTCACGGGCCACGGCCCCGTTCTGCTCCTCGCCCAGAGCGGCGAGGGCGACGCGGACCGCACCGTCGACCTCGTCCCGCACCTCACCGACGCCTTCACCGTGGTCACCTACGACCGCCGGGGCCTGTCCCGCAGCACCCTCGACCCCGCCGCCCGCACCCCCGCCGCACCCGGCGACGCCCACGACGGGACACCCGGTGACGCCCGCCGGCCGGCCGTCACCATGGCCGACCACGCCGACGACGTCGCCCGGCTGCTCGCCGAGGTCGGCGGACCCGGCGGCGGCCCGGCACTGATGGCCGGGTTCAGCATGGGCGCCGCGATCGGCCTCCAGGTGGTGGTCCGCCACCCGGGCCTGCTCGGCGCCCTGCTGGCGCACGAGCCCGTGATGCCGAACCTGCTGCCGCCGGCCGACCGCGCCGAGCACATCGCCGAACTGCGCGCCATCCGGACCGCGCACGCCACCGGCGGCACGGCGGCGGCGCTCCCCGCGATCGCCCGGCACCTGGGCATCGACCCCCGGCACGACCGCACCGAGGAAGGCCTCACCCCGCAGCCGATGACACCCCGCCGGCTGGCCAACTTCGACTTCTTCATCGGCACCGAGTTCACCGCCGTCACCACGGACCGCCTCGGCCCGGCGGAACTCGCGGCGGCCGCGGCCCGCTCGGGCACCCGGATCCTCCCCGCCACGGGTCGCAGCACCCCGCCCGCCGTGCACACGCGCCGCTGCGCGCTGGCGCTGGCGCGGCTGCTGGACACGCCGCCGCTCGACTTCCCGGGCGGCCACAACGGCAACACCGCCTTCCCCCGGGCCACCGCCCGCGCCCTCAGGGCCGCCTTCGGCAGGTGACGGCCCCGGCGGACCGGGACGACGGGGGGCGACGGCGGGCGACGGCGGGACCAGCGGCAGCAGGTGCCCGACGGGGCTCGTCACCGGGTGCGATCCGGGTGCGCCGCTGCGCGCCGCCGGATCGCCCAGGGCCGCGACGGGCCCCGGAGGGCCCCGGAGGGCCGGCCGCGAGCGGCGCCGACCGGGCGGATCGGCCCTGCGGCGCCGGGTGGAGCACGAACATCACTGCCCAGTAAAGGATTTGACGAGAACGAGCACACCGGGAACGATCGCTCCCCATGAGGATCGCCCACGAACCCCACCCCTCCACCGGCCGTGCACGGCCCGTGGCGCTGGTCACGGGTGTCGGGCGGACGGTCGGGATCGGTGCCGGGATCGCCCGCCGGCTGGCCGCCTCCGGGTGGGACATCGCGTTCACCCACTGGACCCCGTACGACCGCCGGATGGCCTGGGGAGCCGAACCGGGCGCGGCCGAAGCCCTCGGACGGGCACTCGCCGGACTGGGCGCCGCGAGCGTCGCCGTGGAGGCCGACCTCGCCGAACCGGACGCTCCGGCCGGGCTGTTCGACGCGGTGGAGCAGCGGCTCGGCGGGGTGACGGCCCTCGTGCTCTGCCACTGCGAGTCGGTCGACTCCGGCATCCTCGACACCACCGTGGAGAGCTTCGACCGCCACTTCGCGGTCAATGCGCGCGCGGGCTGGCTGCTGATCCGCGAGTTCGGCCGGCGGTTCGCGGGCCCGCCCGGCAGCGGCCGGATCGTCGCGCTGACCAGTGACCACACGGCGGGCAACCTGCCGTACGGGGCCAGCAAGGGCGCCCTGGACCGGATCACCCTGGCGGCGGCGCACGAGTTCGCCCACCTCGGGGTGACCGCGAACGCCGTCAACCCCGGCCCGGTGGACACGGGCTGGATGAACGAGGAGGTGCGGGAGCACGTCCTCGGCCGCACGCCGCTCGGCCGCCTCGGCACCCCGGAGGACACCGCGGACCTCGTCGACTTCCTCTGCTCGCCACGCGGCCAGTGGGTAAACGGGCAACTGCTGATGAGCAACGGCGGCTTCGCGGGCTGACCCCGGCCCGGCGGCCGGGCGCCGGTGTCCGGCCGGGACCACCGGGCGGCGGGGGGGCGGCGGGGCCGGGGGCACCCGGAGTCGGGGGCACCTCAGGGGCGGCGCCCGGCGACGCCTCCGCACGCGACAAATCCCGCGACGCCGGGCGACCGCCTCCGGGATACTGGCGCCCCATGGATGAGGTCGAAGTCGTCGTCGCCCATTCCGAACGCGCGACCCTGCGCGTCGGCGACGTGTTCCTGAAGGTGGACGCCGACCGGGCACGGATCGACCGCGAGGTCGAGGCGATGGCCCTCGTTCCGGTGCCGACCCCGAGGATCCTGTGGCGCGAGCCGCCCGTACTCGCGCTCGCCGCACTCCCCGGGTCGACGCTCGGGAGCCTCGGCGGGCCGTCGACCGGGTCGCCGGCGGCGTGGGCCGCGGCGGGCGCCGCCCTCCGAAGGCTGCACGGCGCGCCGCTGCCGCCCCTGCCCGGCCGGGCGGGCCGGAGCGTCGCCGCACTGACGGCGGAACTCGACCACGAGTGCGCGGCGCTCGTGACGAACGGGGTCCTGCCCGCCGGGCTGGTCACCCGCAACCGCCGGGTCGCCGAGGCCGCGCTCCGCCCGTGGACCCCGGCGTTCACGCACGGCGACCTCCAGATCGCGCACGTCTTCGTCGACGGCGACGAAGTCACCGGCATCATCGACTGGTCCGAGGCGGGCCGGGGTGACGCCCTGTACGACCTCGCCACCTTCACCCTCGGACACGAGGACCGGCTCGACGACGTCCTCGCCGGCTACGGCGCCGGCGTCGACCTCGACGTGGTCCGCGCCTGGTGGTCGCTGCGGAGCCTGCTGGCGGTTCGCTGGCTGACCGAGCACGGCTTCGACCCGTTCGCACCGGGCTGCGAGGTCGACGTGCTGCGGGCCCGGATGTGACTGTGCGCGGGCCCGGGGCCGTCCGACGCGCTTGGCGGCGCGGCTCGGAGGTTCGCCCCGGACGGACGCCCGCCCTCGCTCTCGGCGGGGCGCCGCGGACGGGTCCGCCGCCGCCGTGGACGGACCGGAGCGGTCGGACGCCGCGAGGACCAGGACGGTCCGGTGCACGCCGGGGCGGCCGTGCAGGTCCGGGCGTCCGGTGTGCAGCAGGGGGCGCAGGCCGTGGGTGCGGGCGAGGGTCTCGTCGGCCGGGGTGTCGTACATCCGGCGGCCCGGGGGGCGGGGCCGCGCCGAGCCGTGGCGGGGCGGAGCCGGGGCGGGGCGGGCAGGGCGTCGTTCACCCACCGGACGCCGCTTCCGGCGTGCAGTCGCTCGCCGAGCCGGCGCAGTTCGGCGGTCGGCTCGGCGGCCACCGACCGGTGACCCGGGGCGCCGGCGTCAACCGCGGGCGTCAACCGGCCGCGTCAACGCTACCCGGGTGATCGTCACGCTTGCGGTCAGGCCTCGCCCGGGTGCCAGGAGGGCCATTCCCAGGGGCGGTCCTCCCACCGGACGCGGACCGGGTCGCGCGGGTCGAGGTCGGGGAACAGCTGACGGACCCGCGGTTCGAACTCCTCCGGGCCGAGCGGTTCCCAGCCGTGGCCCTCGAAGCGGACCAGCCGGTAGCGGCTGTCCGTGCGGAACTCGGCGATCTCGACCAGGGGCTTCGCGGTGCCGGACGTGCTGCTGGTTTCCATGCCCCCAGCATGTGGCGGAGCCCCTGGGAGCGCACCCGGGACACGGCAGGCAGCGTACGACCGGGGCGCGGGCCCGGCCGCGCGCGCCCTCCGGATCGCGATCCGGGTCATGTCCCGCCGTCCGCGCGCTCGTTGAGTACGGCGAGCGGAGGCCCCGGGGCGGCGCCGGACCGGCTCCGTTCCCGTACGACCGGGCCCGGCGACGGCCGTCGGGACCCGACGGGCGTCGCCGTCGGCCGGGCGAGCGGCCGGGGCGCCGGGGCAGGCGAGACGGCAGGAGGACGAGGACATGAGCTGGCAGACGGCGGGCGGAACGACGGCGGGCGGCGGGCAGCGGCCCCCGGTGGCGGGCACGACGGGAGCGACGCGGGCGGGAGCCACGGGCACCCGGCCGGGGGGAACGGGGGCGGGCGGAACCGGGGCGGCGGGGCCGGGGGGCGGGAAACCGTCCGGGGCCGTCCAGTGGCAGTGGCCGGCGCAGGCCTGGCAACCTCCGCCGGTACCGAGCCCGCCGCCGGCGGCCGGCGCGCCACCGTCCTGGGAGGTGCTGGCCGAGGCCGCCGAGGCCGACCGCCGACGGCGGCGCCGGACGTGGATGGTCAGCGCCACCGGGATCGTCGCGGGGCTGGCGGCGGTACTGGCGATGTGCGGCCCCGGCCCGGGCGAGGAGTCGTCCGGGGTGATGGCCTTTCCGGGGCCGTCCGCGCCGCCGCCGCTGCCGCCCTCCCCGGCCGTCTCGCCGGTGTCCGGAATGCAGCCGGTCCCGGCGCCGTCCCCGCTGCCGCCGCCGACGACGGACGGCGCGGGCGCGCTGTCGGTGGGGGCGACCGGCGGCCCGTCCCCGGCGGGCGCGCCCTCGGCCGTGACCTCCGCGCGGGCCGACGGCGGGGACCGCTCCGCGTCGGCCCGGCCACGGCCGAGCCGTTCACCGCGCCCGGCGCCCACCCGGGCGACGGGCGCCGCAGCCGCCGGTTCCGCCCCGGCTTCCGCTCCCGCGCCCGGCGCGGGGTCCGCGCCCTCCGCA
>NZ_JBHJRC010000238.1:0-12960 GCF_042261735.1 Kitasatospora sp. NPDC056327
AAGTCGGCCGGTCCGACTTCCTGCGCAGGAGGGGTGCAGGAGCGCGCTGCGGGTGCGCCGGCGCCCTCGGTCAGCCGGCGAGGAGGGCGCGGGCGATCCGGGTGCGGTGCGGGGCCAGTTCGGCGGCGATGGCTGCGGCCTCGTCCGGCGGGCAGATGACCGAAGCCGGGAGCGGCGCGCGCTGTGCGAGGAGCGCGAGGCGCAGGTGGGTCGGCGGGTGCGAGGCGTCCACCACGTGCCCGGCGCGCCGGGAGCGGCGGAGCAGGCGCTCGCGCTCCAGCGGCGGAATCGTGGCCAGGTGCTCGCGCAGCTGCGGCCAGAGCGCGTCGGCTCCGGGCCCCTGGGCCGCGTCCCGCCGGCCGGAGCGGGGCCGGGACTGCATTTCGGCACGCAGCCGGGAGGTCACCGTCCACGTCGCCGGGCGGAGCAGCGTGGCCACCAGCACCCCGTGCGCCGCCTCGGAGGAGCCGGCCCGCGCGCCGAGCTCGTCCGCCCGGTACTCCGCCTGCTGCCCGGCCCGCGCGGTGAGGCGCTCCAGCAACAGATAGGTGCGGTAGGGGAGTTGGCTGATCACGTGGAGGAAGGCGTTGCCGATGTGATCCCCGATCAGGGTCAGCAGGGCGACCACGCCGTACCCGCCGGTGACCCGCTCGCGCGGCCGGGAGAGGTCGTACCAGTGCGCCAGCGCGCCCATCGCCGAGCCGAGCCAGAGCCCGCGCCGGTTGTCGCCGTTGATCCGGTGGGCGATTTCGTGACCGAGCACCGCGACCCGCTGCTGGTCGTCCAGGGTCTCCCAGAACGGCAGACCGATCGTCAGCACGGACGTCCGGCGCAGTCCGACCGCACCCATGGTCGCGTTGAACTCCTCGTCGACCCGGATCACCCCGACCGGCGGCGCCCCCAGTTCGGCGGCGACCCGGTCGGCGAGCCCGTAGAGCGCGGGCGCCTGGGAGCGGGTCAGCACGCCCGCGTCCTTCGGCGCCCGGCCGAGCTGCGGCCGGAGCAGGAACGCGACGGCGAGGAGCAGGGCGCCCAGGCAGCGCAGCGGCGTGTTGCCGGTGACGAGCAGCCAGAGGCCCGCCCCCGCCACGGCGACGGTGACGAGGTGGACCGGGACGGCGAGGGCGGAGGCGGCGAGCCAGTCCCGGCGGGTGGTGTCCGCGCGGCCGGCCGAGACGTCCCGGAACAGCCGCTCGGTCCGCTCGGCCGCCGCCCGTTCCCGGGCCAGGACCTTCGCGCTCTTGGCGGTCTCCTCGGCGGCCTCCTCCGCGGGGACGAGGTTCCACTCGCACTCCGGGCACCAGGCGGTGAACCGGGGATCGGGGTCGAGCGGGCCGGAGCACTCCGGGCAGGCGAGCGGGCGGTCGGAGGCGCGCGGGGGCGGCGGGGAGGACGGGGACGCAGGTGACGGCGCGAGCGCGGGTGTCGGCGTGGTCGTCGGCGCGGGCGCGGACGGCGGGGGAGCGGCGGGGTTCGGCACGGCGGGTGATCATGCCAGCAGGGGTGGACAGTGCGGAAGGCCTGGTTCCGCATTCATCGGCGGCCCGGCCCCCCGCCCCGGCCGGCCCGCGCCCCGCCCCGGCCGGAACGCGCCCCGCCCGGGGCCGGAGCGCCGTGCCAGAATCGGCCGACCGCCGATCCGAGACGGACCCGGGAGCCACCCCATGCGCGCAGCCATCCTGCACAAGACCGGTCAGGACACGCTCGACGTCCGTGACGACGTCGAGGCGGTGGGCTTCGGACCCGGCAGGGTGAGGGTCCGGCTGCGCGCCGCCAGCCTCTGCCACTCCGACCTCTCGGCGATGAGCGGTGTCCTGCCCCAGCCCGCGCCGTTCGTCCCCGGCCACGAGGGCGCCGGGGACGTCGTCGAGGTCGGCGAGGGCGTGACGGGCCTGGCGGTCGGCGACCGCGTCGTGCTCTGCTGGATGCCGCCCTGCGGCCGCTGCGCGCACTGCGAGCGCGGGCGCTCCCACCTCTGCACGGCGAGCCTGCGACGGCTCGGCGCACCCAACTTCCGCATCGGCGCCGCGGACCCGGCAGGCCAGGCAGACCAGGTCGGCCGGGCGGACCGGGCGGACCGGGCCGGCACAGCGTCCGGGCCCGCTGAGGCGTCCGGCTTCTACGGCACCGGTACCTTCGCCGAGGAGGTCGTGGTCGACCGCGCCGCCGTGGTTCCGGTGCCCGCCGACCTCCCCTACGACCTCGCCGCCCTGATCGGTTGCGGCGTGACGACCGGCATCGGTGCGGCCGTCCACACCGCCCGGGTCGAGCCGGGCTCGACGGTCGCCGTGATCGGCGCGGGCGGCGTGGGCGTCGCGGCCGTGCAGGGCGCACGGGTCTGCGGCGCGAGCCGGATCGCCGTGGTCGACCCGGTGGTGTCCCGCCGGGAGCGGGCGCTGGCCTTCGGCGCGACCGAGGCGCTCGCCCCCGAGGAGCTCAAGGCGGCGGCGAAGGCGGTGCCGGGCGGCGGCTTCGACTACGTCTTCGAGGCTGTCGGCCGCTCGGCCACCGTCCGGGCCGGGTACGAGGCGGCCCGGCGCGGCGGCGCGGTCGTGGTCATCGGGGCGGGCGCGCAGGACGACCTCGCGAGCTTCAGCATGGGCGAGCTGTTCTTCAACGAGAAGCGGCTGTTGCCCTCGCTGTACGGGGGCGCGCCGCTGCCGCGCACCATCGCTCTGGTGGTGGACCTCTGGCGGGCTGGGCGGATCGACCTCGCCGGGATGATCACGCACCGGGTCGCGCTGACGGAGGTCAACGAGGCGCTCGCGCAGATGCGCAGCGGCGAGGCGCTGCGGACGGTCGTGACACTGGACTCGTGAGCACCGGGCTCGCGGCGCCGAACCGACCCGGCGACCGGGAACGCGGAACACGGAACGCGGGAAGCGGCGGTGACGGCGAGCCGGGCCCGGCGGGCCCCGGACGCGACGCGGGGCCCGCCGGAGGTGTCCGGCGGGCCCCGACGCGTGGTGCGGTCGCTCAGCCCCGGTCGGCCGCGACGGCGGCCCGGTGACGGCCGTGCGGGTCGGCCTCGGGGCTGTCGTCGGCGGCGGACCGGCCGCGGTGGCGGCCGTGGGACGCGGTGTCCTCGGCGGTGGTCTCGTCGGTGTCGGTGAGGGTGTCGGACATCAGAATCGTCTTCCGTGCGAGGGTGCGGGTCTCTCGGCGCCCGGCCGGCACATCGCGGGCGCGGTCGGGGCGTGACCGGTGATCGCGGTCCGTGCCCCGCTCGCCACCCTAACCGCCGGATCGGGCGAGATCCTATCGAGATACCGACGGTCGCCCCGGGAACGGCACGTGCGCGGACGGTCCGGGCGCCGGAACGGAGGTTCCGGCCCGCCGGAACCGCTCGGAGACTCCCCGTCCGGTGTTCCGCCCCGTTGCCCGGGTGGACAGGCGGAAGGGCAGACGCGCGGGCGGCCGGCCGGACGGACGACAGGTCGGCCCGCAGGGATTCCCCGCCGCCGGAACGGGCCGCCCGGCAACACCCTGCCCGGCACCGCAGCCGCCCGGCAACACCCTGCCCGGCACCGCGGCCGCCCGGCCGGGCCCGGGCGCCGCCGCGGCGGCCTACCCCGGCCGGCCGCTGCGCAGGAACGCGGCGAGCAGCTCGTGCAGCACCGCACCGCCCTCCTCGGCCAGCACCTCGTGCCCGGCCCCCGCCGCCTCGACGTAGTGGAAGTCCGCCCCCTCCGTCCGCCCGATCCGCAGCAACTCGTGCCGCAGCGAGCGCGATTGGCCGACCGGGACGACTTCGTCGCGGTCGCCGTGCACGATCAGCAGCGGCGCGCCGATCCGGTGGGCGAGCCGGAGCACGTCGCGCGGTCCCCGGGCGTCCTCGATCGGCTCACCGCCGTCCAGCCGGGTGGTCAACGCCCGGACGGAGGCGGAGGCTTCGGCCAGCAGCCGGGCACCCGACAGGAACGGGGCGACGACCGCGCAGCGCGCCACGTGGCCGGCCGGGGCGTGCGCCGCCGCCAGCAGGGCGAGGAACCCGCCGTAGCTGACCCCGAACAGGGCCGGCGGCTCCAGCCCGAGCGCGGCCCGCCGGCCCGCGATGGCCTCCAGCAGGTGCAGGACGTCGTCGAGGTCGGGCCCGCCCCAGGCGCCCCGGATGGCCATCGCGTGCGCCAACCCGTAACCGGTGGAGCCGCGTTGGTTCGGGGCGAGCACGGCCAGGCCCTCGGCTGCCATCCGTTGCAGGGCCGGCTCGAACTCCAGCCGCCAGGCGTCCGCCGGACCGCCGTGCAGGGCGAGCACCAGCTGCGGACTGCTCAGCCAGCTGTCCCCGCCGTACAGCACGGCTTCCAACGGGCCTGCCGGTCCGGGGAGTTCGAGGCTCTTCGCGGCGTGCCAGCGTCCGCCGTCACCGGGTTCGGCGGACCCGTCCAGCCGCCAGCCCGGAGAAGCGGAACCGGTGTCGGCCCGCGGTGCGGCGCCGGGCCGCCACGGCAGGACGGTCTCCCGCCACGGCCCGGGCAGGCCGGACGCGAGCGGGGCCAGCTGGAGCGGCATCGGCACCACCGGCCCCGGGGCGGCCGGGACCGGACCCTGCGACAGCAGCGCGTCCACGTCGAGCGTGGCGAGCGCGGCCGGGTGGTCGGGCGCCGAGTAGGGGATCCGCAGACCGCCCGCCGACCAGTGGCCGACCGCGCCGAGCCGCCCCGGCGGGACCGGCAGCGGGTCCAGCCGCCCGGAGGCCGGCCGCCACAGGGCGAGCGAGCAGCCCGCGCCGTGGTCCGCCTGGATCGCCACCCGGATCCCGTCGTGGGCGGGGCGCAGCGCGACCGGCCGCAGGAACATGCCCTCGACGTCCAGGGCCTCCGGGAAGCGCAGCGGCTCGCCGCCGCCCAGCACGCCCCAGCCGATCCGGTCGGTGCCGGGCGCGTCGCTGCGCACCAGCGCGAACCGGCTGTCCGGGTCGAACAGCACCAGCCGGTCGTTGCTGCGCTCGCCGATCTCCAGGAGTGGGGAGAGGCCGCCGCTGCGCAGGTCGAGCACCACGGTGCGGACCAGGCCGTCGTGCACCCGGTCGAGCGCCAGCAGCGCTCCGGTGCGGTCCAGCCAGACGCCGCTGCCGTGCAGGCCGGGGAGCTCCGCGACCTGCTGGGGTGCGGAGCCGTCGGTCCGGAGCAGCCACACGGTGGTGGCCGGGCGGGTGTCGCTGCCCAGCGCCAGCGCGACCGGTGCCCGGGGGCCGGACGGCGCGTCCGCGGGGAGCGGCAGGAGGCGCAGACCGGGCATCCGGATGGTGGCCGACGACCGTTCCGCGGTGACCGGCCGGCCGTGCCGGTCGGTGGCGGCGGAGAGCGTCACCAGGTCGTGGCGTTCGCCGTCGCGCCGGCAGACCAGCACGGAGCCGTCCGGTAGGGCGACCAGTTGGGAGCGGAGGTTCTCCGAGCGGTGGCCGGGCAGGTGCAGCCCGGTCGGGACGGCGGGGCCGGTCGCCGGGAGGCGCCAGCTCTCCGCGTACCAGCCGCCGTCGGCGGCGGAGGCGAGGCAGGCGGCGTGGCTGCCGTCGGCGGCGAAGGTGAAGCCGAGCCGGCGGAGGGCCTGGGTGGTGGCGCGGGTGGCGACGGTCATGCCGTCACCGCCCCGCTCGGACCGGCCTCGTTCGGAGTCGCCCCGCCCGGGGGAGCCGCGGACGCGGGCGGGCCGGACGCGTAGGGGGCGGGCGGGGGAGCGTCGAACGGGACCGGGTCCGTCCAGAGCCGCGGACCGCCGTGCCGCAGTCGCAGCAGGAAGGCCAGCGCACCCGCCGTCCCGGTGCCGTAGGCGGCCGCGCACCCGCTCCCGGTCTCGTCCGGCAGGACCAGCAGGCCGTCCCGCAGGGCCGACCGGGCGGCGACGAGCACCCCCAGTTCCTCCGCCGCGGAGCGGAGTCCCGGATCACCGCCGGCCCCGGCGAGGTCGAGCAGGAACCCGCCGTCGCCGGCCAGACCGTGGCACGCGGTGACGCCGCAGTGCCAGCGCCCGGCGACCACGGCCCGCCCGGCGGCGAGGGCCAGCCGGTGCGCGTCGGCGTCGCCGGTGGCCTGCCAGAACCGCAGCAGGAAGGTGCCCGCGCCGGAGGAGCCGCTGCACCAGTGGGTCAGCCGGACGTGCCCGGGGTCGTCGGGGCTCTGCGGCCACCAGGCGGCCGGACCGTCCGGGAGCGGGCCGCGGCCCCGGGGGACGGCCGCCTCCTCGGCCGCCGGAGGCCCTGGTGCGGCCGAGGCGCCCGGGGGTTCGAACCGGGCGGTGGCGACGAGGGTGCGGGCGGCCGCCCGGGCGCCGTCGAGCAGGGCGGCGTCACCGGTGGCCCCGGCCGCCGCGAGCAGGAACGTGCCGACCCCCGCGACCCCGTGCGCGAAGCCGAGGTGGGTGATCCCGGCGAGCGCCGAGTCGAAGTCCCGCGGCACCGGCCACACCGTGCCGTACGGCGTCTGCCGCGCGGCTTCCAGCAGCCCGTGCCCGCACCGCGCCGCGCGGTCGAGGAAGGCGGCCCGGCCGATCGACCGTGCGGGGAAGTCCTCGGCGGCGCAGCGGAGTTGGAGGAAGCCTGCGCCGGCCGCGCCGTGGCAGACGTCCGGGTTGGGCCAGTCGACGGCGATCCGGGCGGCCAGCTCGGCCGC
The DNA here is from genome assembly GCF_042261735.1 of Kitasatospora sp. NPDC056327. Taxonomy (NCBI): domain Bacteria; kingdom Bacillati; phylum Actinomycetota; class Actinomycetes; order Kitasatosporales; family Streptomycetaceae; genus Kitasatospora; species Kitasatospora sp. NPDC056327. The sequence continues at coordinate 6,612 of NZ_JBHJRC010000238.1, forward strand.
CCGCCGGGCGAGTGCGCGGTCGTCCAGCGCGCGGGCGGCGTCCAGCAGTGCCCACGCGGTGCCGGACCGGCCGAAGTGGAGTCCGGGCAGGACCACGGGTTCCGCGGCGCACCGGCGTTCGATCCACTCGGCGGCGGTGCGGGCGGTGGCCGCTGCGGTCTCCCGGACGTCCCCGGGCAGGCCGGCGGTCGAGGCCGCCCGGGCGAGCACGGCCAGGACTCCGGCGGCGCCGTGCTGCACGTTGCACGGGTCCGAGCGCTCGCCGGCGGGCACCACGGGCCAGAGCCGGTCGCGCCGTGACGGGGTCGCGGTGGCGGCGAGGTGCCGCAGCCCGTCGTGCAGCACCCGGTCGAGGACCGCCCTGTCGCTGCTGCCGCCGACGCCGGCACCGCCGTCGTTGCTGCCGGTGCCGGTGCCGGTGCCGTCGGCGGTGCCGTCCGGCCGCTCGTGCGCCGCCGGGGCAAGGGGTGTGCCGCAGCGGTCGGCCGGATCCGTGGCCGAGGGCGGCGTGTCCCAGAACCGGGAGGCGGCTCCGGCCGGTCCGGTGCCGCCGGTCGTGTCGGCGTCGGTGTCCCAGAAGCGGGAGGGGATACCGGGCTCGGCGTCACGGAGCGGTGGACCGCCGGTGGCCCTCCCGTCGGCCGCGCCACCGCCGCTGGCCGCGCCACCGCCGCCGGCCGCGTCGCGACCACCGTCGCCGCTCCGGGGGGTGTCGCACGCCCGGCCGTACGGGCCGCCGACGGCCCGCGCGTGCCGGAAGGACGCGGAGCCCTCGCCGTCGACGGGTCTCCCGCCGCCCGGTGCCGGGCGGTGCGCGGTCTCGCCGGCCCGGGGGCCGGGCGCCGCGTTCGGCGCCGGCACGGACCCGAACCGCGGCGACGTGCCGTGGAGGGCGCCGGCCCCCGCACCGCTGCCGCCGCGGGCCCGGTCGTCGCGCCCGCCGTCGCCGTCACCCGGGCCGCCGCGGTCACCGGGCCCGCCCCGGTCGCCCGGCCCGGCGGGACCGCGGAGGCCGCCGTCCGGCACCCCGGACCGCCCGCCGCCCTCGCGGTCCCCGCCGGCGGCGAGGCACTCCCGGACCCGGTCCGGGCACCAGCGGTCGCGCGGATCCTCGGCGCGGAGGCCGAGGACGGCCGGGGCGAGCCTGCGCGCCGTGGTCCCGCACCGGGCGGCGAGGGCGAGCCAGCGGCCGAGCCGGGCGGCCACCGGGCGGGCGTGCGGGAGGTCCTCGGGCAGCAGCGGGTCGTGCCCGGTGGCGAGCAGGAAGAACAGCCCGCCGAGCGCGTAGAGGTCGGCCTCCGGTTCGGCCGTGCGGACGCCGTCGCCGCTGCGGCCGGCCGCGAGTCCGGCGAACGGTCCCCGGGCCCGCCGCCCCCCGACGGCGGCCCCGTCCTCCGGGCCGACCAGGGCGAGCCGCCCCGGTCCCTGTTCGGGGGCGCGGTAGCCGGGTGCGCCGGCCGAACCGGCGCGGCTGCCGGCCTCGGCGGCGAGCTCCAGGTCGACCAGGCGCAGCGAGCCGTCCGGCTGGACGAGGACGTTGCCGGGGGAGAGGTCGCGCAGGACGAGCCCCTGCTCGTGCACCCGCTCGACGAGGTCGAGCAGCGCGTGCGCGACCGGTCCGGCCTCGGTCCAGTCGACGTCGGGGCTGCCGTCGCGGCGGAGCCGGGCAGCGACCCAGCTGCCCAGCGGCTGTCCGGCGATTCGTTCCTGCACCAGGAAGAGCGAGTCGTCCTGTTCGACGAGTTCGACCGGTCGCGGGGCCAGGTCCCGGCCCTCCAGGCGGGCGAGCAGGGCGGCCTCGTGCCTCAGCGCGGCCCGTGCGTCCGTGCCGGAGGGGTCCACCTCGATGTGGGCGCGGGCCTGCTTGATCACGACCTCGGCGCCGCGGTCGGTGTCCCGGCCGAGGAAGACGCCGCCCTTGGCGCCCTGCCGGATCAGCCCGGTGACCACGTACCGTCCGGCGAGCAGCACGCCTCCGCTGCCACGGCGCCGGGCCGCCGGCCGCCCCGCGCCCGGCCGGTACCCGCCCCGCCCGCCCGCCGGTCCGTCCCCGGGAGCCGGGCCGCCGGCAGCCGCACCCCCCGGAGCCGCACCTCCCGCCGCCCCGCGGCCCGGGGCCGCCGGTTCCTCGGGGGCGAGCGGGTCCCGGGCCCACGGCGGACACCGCCACGCGGCCCCGCGCACGTCCTCGACCCGTTCGCCGCCCGGCCCGCGCAGCATCGACCGGTACCCGCCGTCGTTGCCCAGTTCGGCGCGCGCCGCGATGGCGCCGTACCGGTAGTGGACGAGGCTGCCCGGCCGGTACGGGCGGTCGGAGAGCACCACGGGGCCGGGCAGGCCGTCGGTGGCCCGGTGCAGCGCGGCGGCCAGCCGCCGGAACTGGGCCTCGCCGTCCGGATGGACGGTGATGAACTTGCCGGCCGACCCCCGTTCGCTGTGGCGCGAGTTGAGCTCGTGCAGCTGCTCGGGGCCGGCCGCGAAGCGGAACGCGCACGGGTCCCCGGCGAGCACCTCGGTGACGGCCGCGAGCACCGCGCCGCCGGCCGCCGAGGCGGCGCTGACGTGGAGCTTCCACCCCTCGTCGGGGAGTTCGACCGCGGACGGCGCGGCCGTGCACCAGAAGCCCTCGACGGCGATCCGCCAGCCGGTCCGCCCGGCCTCCGGCTCCCCGTCCGCTTCCCCGCCTCCGGTGGCGGCGGCCAGCGCCGTCCGCGTCAGCTCGGGCCACCCGCCGGCCGCATCCGGCCCGTGGCCCGCGGAGTCCGTCCCGCCGGCGGTACGCAGCGATGTGCCCGCTCCCATTCGCCACCACATCCCTTCGTCCCGGCCGGCGCGCCCCGCCGGTGCCCACTGCTCCGGCGCCGGGGTGCGCGGCCACGGCCTGCATCGGTTCCTCGGATCCGCGCCGGGAGCGCTCTCCCGGCGCCGCCGGTCCGGTCCGGCGCGGTGCCGGCCGCACCGCCCGGCCGTCGCCGTGGCGGACGCGGCCGTCGGCCACGGCGCCGTTCCGGGTGCCCTGCGCCGGCCGGTCCGGACGGAACAACTCCCTTTCGCAGAGGTGAAGTTACTTTCGGTAGCGAGGGGTGCTCAATCCGAAGCCGGTCACTTCACTCGTAAGGGTGATCCGGGCGCCGTTTCGAATTCGTGCGAACGGTCCGCTGTGCGCGGTGTGCGCCCCGCCGCCCGGCGTGTACCGCGCCCGCGCGCCGCTCGAACGGGCTCCGCCGCCCGCCCGCGCACTCCCCTGCCCGGCATTGACGCGCATCCGTGCGCCCCGCCCCGTCCGGCGTCCGCCCCGCTCCGCCCTCGCCCCGCCCCGCTCCCACCCGTGCTCCGCCCCCGCCCCGCCCCGCTCCCACCCGTGCTCCGCCCCCGCCCCGTGCCCGACCGGGGCCGCACCGCCCGCACCGGCAACCGCGGGGACCGCCTTCCCCCGCGCGCACGGTAGTCTCGACAGGTGCCGAAACTGTCCGACGTCATCACCGCCCTCGAAGAGCTGTACCCGCCGCAGTGGGCGGAGTCCTGGGACGCCGTCGGCCTGGTCTGCGGGGACCCTCGGGCCGAGGTCCGCCGGGTGCTCCTCGCCGTCGACCCCGTGCAGGCGGTCGTCGACGAGGCCGTCGAGTGGGGGGCCGACCTGGTGGTCACCCACCACCCGCTGTACCTGCGCGGCACCACCTCCGTCGCCGCCACCACCTTCAAGGGCCGCGTCGTGCACACCCTGATCCGCAACGGGATCGCCCTGCACGTGGCCCACACCAACGCCGACCACGCGGACCCGGGCGTCTCGGACGCGCTCGCCGAGGCGGTCGGCGTGACCGTGACCGGACCGCTCGTCCCGGACCCGACCGACCCGCTGGGCCGGCGCGGCACCGGGCGGGTCGGCGTGCTGGAGCCCCCGCTGACCCTCGCCGCGTTCGCCGCGAACGTCGCCCGGGGCCTGCCGGCCACCGCCACCGGCGTCCGCGTCTCCGGCGACCCGGACCGCCTGATCACCCGGGTCGCGGTCTGCGGCGGCTCGGGCGACAGCCTGTTCGCCGAGGTGCGCGCGGCGGGCGTCGACGCCTACCTGACCGCCGACCTGCGCCACCACCCGGCCTCCGAGGCCACCGAGGCGGCGCCGGTCGCCCTGGTGGACGCCGCGCACTGGGCCACCGAGTGGCCCTGGCTGCCGCTGGCCGAGCGGGCGCTGCACGGCGCCGCCGAGAAGCACGGCTGGACCGTGGAGACCCGGGTCTCCCGCACGGTCACCGACCCGTGGACCGCGCACGCCCCCATGTCCTTCCCCGCCTGACCCGATTCACAGGAGCTCTCCGCTTGAACGCCGCGCCCGCCGACCAGATCCGCCTGCTCGACCTCCAGGCCATCGACTCCAAGCTCGACCAGCTGGCCCACCGGCGGCGCAGCCTGCCCGAGCACGCCGAGATCGACAAGGTCACCGCCGACCACACCGCGCTCAAGGACCTGGTGATCGCCGCCCAGGCCCAGCACGGCGACACCACCCGTGAGCTGACCAAGGCCGAGCAGGACGTGGAGCAGGTCCGCGCCCGGGCCGCCCGCAACCAGCAGCGCCTGGACTCCGGCGCGGTCTCCTCCCCGAAGGACCTGGAGAACCTCCAGCACGAGATCGGCTCGCTGGCCAAGCGCCAGGGCGACCTCGAAGAGGTCGTGCTGGAGGTCATGGAGCGCCTGGAGTCCGCCGAGACCCGGGTCTCCGAGCTGACCGCGCGCCTGGAGCACTCCACCGTCGTGCTGACCGAGGCGGAGGGCCGCCGGGACGCCGCGTTCGCCGAGATCGACGCCGAGGTGGAGAAGGTCGGGCGCGAGCGCGAGGCCGTCGCCGCCGTCGTCCCGGCCGACCTCATGAAGGTCTACACCAAGCTGCGCGAGACGCAGGGCGGCGTCGGCGCGGCCCGCCTCTACCAGCGCCGCTGCGAGGGCTGCCGCACCGAGTTCTCGATCACCGAGCTCAACTCCATCAAGGCCGAGCCGGCCGACAAGGTGGTCCGCTGCGAGAACTGCTCCCGGATCCTGGTCCGCACCGCCGACTCCGGCGTCTGATCCGGTGCCGGCGCGCAGGTTCGTCGTCGAGGCGGACGGCGGCTCCCGGGGCAACCCGGGGCCGGCCGGCTACGGGGCGGTGGTCCGCGACGGCGACACCGGGCAGATCGTCGCCGAGGCGGCGGAGTTCATCGGGCACGCCACCAACAACGTCGCCGAGTACAGGGGGCTGATCGCCGGCCTGCGGGCGGCCCGGGAGATCGACCCGGACGCCACGGTGGACGTTCGGATGGACTCCAAGCTGGTCGTCGAGCAGATGTCGGGCCGCTGGAAGATCAAGCACCCGGACATGCAGCCGCTGGCCGCCGAGGCCCGCGAGGTCTTCCCGCGCGGGCGGGTCGGGTACACCTGGATCCCGCGCGAGCGGAACAAGGACGCCGACCGGCTCGCCAACGAGGCGATGGACGCGGGCAAGGCCGGCCGCCGCTGGGAGCCCCGGGCGGCGGCCGCGCCGGCGCAGCCCCTCATCGTCGAGGAGCCCCTGGAGACCAGCGCTCCCAGGGCGGGCTGGGCGGCGCCCGCGGACCTCGGCACCCCGACCACGTTCGTCCTGCTGCGGCACGGCGAGACGCACCTCACCCCGGAGAAGCGGTTCTCCGGCAGCGGCGGCACCGACCCGGAGCTCTCCGAGAAGGGCCGCTGGCAGGCCGAGCGGGCCGCCGAGGCGCTGGCCGCGCGTGGCTCGGTCCAGGCCGTGGTCGCCTCGCCGATGCTCCGCACCCGGCAGACCGCCGAGACCGTCGCCGCCCGGCTGGGCCTCGACGTCCGGTACGAGGAGGGCCTGCGAGAGGTCGACTTCGGCGCCTGGGAGGGCCTGACCTTCGGCGAGGTGCGGGAGCGGTACCCGGACGACCTCACCGCGTGGCTCGGCTCCGCCAAGGCCCGGCCGACCGGCGGCGGCGAGAGCTTCGCCACCCTCACCCACCGGACCGGGGTGGCCCGGGACAAGATCCTGGCCCGTCACCCCGGCCGGACCGTGCTGGTCGTCTCGCACGTCAGCCCGATCAAGACGCTGGTCCGGCTGGCGCTCGGCGCCCCGCCGGACTCGCTGTACCGGATGGAGCTGTCCGCCGCCTCGCTGTGCGTCGTCCAGTACTACGCGGACGGCAACGCCTCGCTGCGGCTGCTCAACGACACCGGCCACCTGCGCTGACGCCGCCGCCCGCCGTGGTGCCGTGGGGCGGGGGGGGGGGCCGCCCCCCCGCCCCCGGCGGGCGGGCCCCCCCCCCGGCCCGCCCGCCGCGCCCGCGGCCGGGGCGACCCGGGGGAGCCCCAGCGACACGGCCCG
>NZ_JBHJRC010000239.1:0-12873 GCF_042261735.1 Kitasatospora sp. NPDC056327
ATACGCGAGTGGGCCCCCCGTCTCACCCCCGGGCGGGGGGGCGGGCGGCGCCCCGCCCCGCGGCCCCCGATCCCGAGCAGCACGCAGGAGAACCCCATGAGCGACACGCTCTACCAGGTCGTCCGCAACGACGAGGAACAGCACGCACTGTGGCCCGCCGGAGCCGCCCTCCCCGCCGGCTGGGCCGCCGAGGGCTTCGTCGGCACCGAGCAGGAGTGCACGGCCCACGTCGACGCGGTGTGGCCCGACATCCGCCCGCTGAGCATGCGGGACCGGCTCGGCGCCCGCTGAGCGGCGTGCCCCGGCCGCCCTCCGCGGCCGGGGCAGGGCCGGCTCCCCCTCGGATTCCGTGTCGGCTCCCCGCGTCAGCTCTCCCAGTCCACGGACACGACCGCGCCGTGCCGGGTCGCCCTGACGGCGAGTACCTGGTCGCTGAGCCCGGGTTCGAACACGTAGTCCAGGACGACCGCCGGCGGCCGGGACGGGCCGCCCGGCCACAGGCCGACGCCGTGCAGACGCAGCGCCGCGACGAAGGCGTCCACCGGGACGTCCGCCCCCGCCGCCTCCCGGACGAGACGGCCGACGGCCGCGCTGTCCGCGAGTTCCTCGACGTGGAAGTCGATGAAGTGACGGTCCCCGCCCAGGTACGCCCGCAGGGCCGCCCGCGCCGCCGCGTCGAGGGCGGGAAGCGCGGCGAGGCGCGCCGCGAGGTCGTCGAGTTCCCCGGAGTCCGGCGCGCCGGCCCCGGAGGCCCACAGCAGGACGTCGACCTCCTCGGCCCCGAGCGGGGCGGTGCCCTGCCAGAGGGTGTCCGCGTCGCCGGCCGCGCCGGCCTCCAGACGCCCGAAACGGTCGTGCTCGACGGTCTTCATGCGGGACACCCCGCCCTTCCTGTCGTACCGGACCGGTGGGGCCGCTCGGCCCCGTCGTGCCCGTGACTCTCCCACACGCCACCGACAGCCGGTCCCGGGCGGCGGTGCCCGGTCAGCGGCGGACCCGGTGGCGCAGGTGGAGCACCCGGTTGCCCTGGAGCACGGTGTCGGGGTCCTCCAGCAGGTGCTGTGCCCGGACCGTCCCGAAGAAGCGCTTGCCCGAGCCGAACACCACGGGGACGACGTCCATCCGCACTTCGTCGACCAGCCCCGCGGCCAGCAGTTGGCCGCCGACGTCGCCGGCGGAAACCTCGACGACGCGGTCACCCGCGAGTTCCTGCGCCCTGGCGACGGCCGCCTCGATGCCGTCGACGAAGTGGAACGGCGCCCCGGGGTCCCAGCCCTCCGGCGCCGGCCGGTGCGTCACCACGACCACGTGGTCGATCCCGCCGGGAGGCGTCCCGTCCCAGCCGTCGGTCAGGTCGAAGACGTGGCGGCCGACGACGGTCACGCCGATGCTGTCCCAGTACGGCCGGGTGTGGTCGTAGGACGTCTGCGAGACCGTCAGCGCGCCGCTCCCGTCCAGTGGGACGTCGCCCTCCGTCAGCCAGTCGAACAGCGGTCCGGGCTGGTCCTTCTCGTCCGCGATGAAGCCGTCCACCGATACCGATCCGTACATGACCACAGTGCCCACGGGGCTCTCCTCTGCTCTGGTGTGCCCCAAAAGTAGCGGGTCGCGGGCCGTCGTCCGCACCGCTTCCGGCGGGGGCTCGGCCCGGTCCGCGAAGGCCGCACCCCGACCTGCGGGGAGCCGGTTCCGCCGCTCCGGGTGCCCGGTCCGGGCCTTCCGGGCGGGAGCCGCGCGGGGGACACGGGCGCGCTCCGGACCCCGGCTCCCGGGCCCTGTTCCGCTGGTGCGGGCGGACGGTGGGCACGCACCAGCGGCAGGGCGACCGGGGCCGGGGCCGGGAGGGGGCGCCGGTGGGGCTGCTGCGATGATTCGGATCATGACGGTCGACTGGAACAGGGACGGTGTGGCTTTCCGGCGTGCGGCCGGTGAGCACACGCACGAGGTGCTGGGGGTGCTGGACGAGGCCGCGGCCTGGCTCGGCGGGAAGGGCGTCCGGCAGTGGCCGGCGCGCTTCGGCGCGCACTGGGTGGAGGGCGCGATAGCCCGGGGCGAGACCTGGCTGGTGGACGTCGACGGGGAGCCCGTGGGCACGTTCACCCTGGACTGGGCCGACCCGATGTGGGCGGAGCTCGGTGGCACCGCCGGGTACGTCCACCGGCTCGCGGTGCGGCGCCGGGTGCCGGGGCTCGGCGCCGTGATCCTGGACCGGGCCCGTGAGACGGCCCGGGAGCGGGGCGTGGACGCGCTGCGCCTGGACTGCGTGCGGCACAACGAGCGGCTGCGGGCGTACTACGAGGGCCGGGGGTTCGTGCACCGGGGCGACGTGCCGGTGGACGGCCCGCCGGGGGAGCGGCCGCAGGACGCCCGTCCGCAGGTCTGGCTCAGCCGTTACGAACTGGCGCTGCCGCCCGGAGCGTGATCCCGGACGCGCGGAGCGTCGGACGGTGTGCCGGCCGCAGAGGAACGGGGTGGCACGGGCGACTCTGTTTCCGCGCGCCACGTCACCGGTACGTGCTTGATACACGACCGCGCGGCGGCGGAAGCCGAACCACGATCGGCCCGAAGCACCCGTCCCGGAGTCTGTTGGCACACCCCGGGTGGCCGTCCGCGCCACCGGGCTCCGTGTCCCTCTGCTCCGGGAGGCAGCTGCCGTGTCCGCCGTGACGAAACCTGAAGTCGACGACCCCCGCACCGTGCCGGGCCCTCGCCGGGAGTCCCGCCGCAGGGTGCTGTGGCTGGTGGCCGCGGTGCTGGTCGCGGGCGCCGGCGGCGGCATCGCGGCGGGCCTGCCCGACGGGCCCGCGGCCGGTGGCGCCGGGAAAGGAGCCGTCCGTGGCGAGGGCTCCCCGTCGCTGCCGGCTCCTGCGCCCCTCGTGGGTCTCGACCTGCCGTGGCCGGAGGAGGGGCAGTCGGCGGTCGCCGTGACGAAGGTCGGCGTCGTGGGGGTGAACGGGCCGCAGCAGCCGGTGCCGATCGCGAGCGTCACCAAGGTGATGACGGCGTACGTCGTTCTGCGGGACCACCCGCTCCAGGACGGCCAGGACGGCCCGACGATCACGGTGGACGCACGGGCGGCGGCCGAGTCGGCGTCGACGAGCGAGTCGACGGCCCCCGTGGTCGAGGGCCAGCGGCTCACCCAGCGCAAGCTGCTGGAGGTGATGCTCCTCCCGTCCGCGAACAACGTGGCCCGGCTGCTGGCCCGTTGGGACGCCGGCAGCGAGGAGGCGTTCGTGACGCGGATGAACGCGGAGGCGGCCAGGCTGGGGATGACCGCGACGACCTACACGGGCGCCAGCGGGATCGAACCCACGACCGTGTCCACGGCCGCCGACCAGGTGGTGCTGGCCCGCGAGGCGATGAAGGAGCCGGCGCTGCGCGCCACGGTGGCCCTGCGCAGCACCATGCTGCCGGGCCGCGCGGAGCCGTTGCGCAACACCAACACGCTGCTCGACCGGCCCGGGGTGGTGGGGCTGAAGACCGGGTCGAGCACCCCGGCGGGCGGCAACCTGATGTGGGCCCTGGAGGTGCCGGACGGCGGGGCCGGCACGGGGCGCCGGCTCGTCCTCGGCGTGGTGCTGGGCCAGCGCGCCGGTACGACGCCCACCGAGGGCATGCGGGCGGCGCTGGAGAACAGCGGGCGGCTCGTCGACGCGCTGGGGCAGAAGCTGCCGCCCGTCCTGCCGGCCCTCGACGGCGGCCGCCGGGAGTGGGCGTGAACGCGGGTACGGGCACGGACACGGTCCCACCGGTGCTCTCGCCGGTACCCCCGTCGGAGTCCGGGCCGGGGGCGGACGGAACGGGGCACGACGGCCCCGCGGGCACCTCCGCAGCCGCCCCGCCGGCCCGTCGCGCTCCCGGCGGCCTCCTCCACCCGCTCCGCCGCCTCCTCCGCACCTCCCCGGGCCCCGGCCCGCGCCGCGCGGCCGGAGCCGGAGCACGGGCGGGCCGCGGCGCGGGGCGGCGCGGGCGGTTCGGGCCGCGCGGGTGGCCGATCGCCGTGGCCGCGCCGCTCCTCGCCCTGCCCATGGCCCTGGGCTCCGCCCTGCCGAACACCGTCGGCAACCTCGCCAGTCTCTGGCAGACGGTGCTGCCCTGGTCGGGGCTGGGCGTCGTCCTGCTGCTGTGCTGCGCGGCGGTGCGCCGGTCGGTCCTGGCGGCGGTCGCCGTGCTGGTCCCCGCCCTGGTCTGGACCGTCCTGTTCGGCCCCGCCCTCCTCGACAAGCGCTCCGGCGGCGGGGACTTCACGGTGGTGAGCCACAACGTGAACGAGGAGAACCCCGATCCGGCCCGCACGGCCCGCGCGCTGGCGGCCTCGGGCGCCGACGTCCTGGCGGTCGAGGAGCTGGGGAGGCGGGCGCAGGAGACCTTCCGGCGGGAACTGGCGGCGGCCTACCCCTACTCCGAGGTACGGGGAGGGGTCGGGGTGTGGAGCAGGTACCCGGTCGAGGACGTGGAGCCGGTGGAGATCATGCCCTGGACCAGGGCGCTGCGCGCCACCGTGCGGACGCCGAAGGGGCCGGTGGCGCTCTACGCGGTGCACCTCGCCTCCGTCCGGGTGAACCCGGCCACCGGCTTCGCCACCGACCGCCGCAACGAGGCGGCGGCCAGGCTCGCCGAGGCGCTCCGGGCGGAGCGGCTCGCGCGGATCGTGGTCCTGGGGGACTTCAACGGTTCGACCGACGACTCCGCGCTGCGCGGGCTCACGGGACCGCTGCGTTCGGCGCAGCGGGAGGCAGGCGACGGCTTCGGCTTCACCTGGCCCGCGGCGTTCCCGGTGGTGCGGATCGACCAGATCCTGGTGGCCGGCATCACACCGCGTGCGGCCTGGACGCTGCCCGACACCGGGAGCGACCACCTGCCGGTCGCGGCGTCCCTGCGGCTCTGACCGGTCCGCGCGGCCGACCGGCGCCCGCCCTGCCGCCCCGGACCCCGGCCCCGGCACAGCGCCGTCGCCCGTACGGCTACGATCGATCACCCGCGGGCCCGGACGGAGTGCGGCTCCCCGGGCGAACACATCGGAGAACCCTTGCCCGCCATTCGTGTGCCCGACCCGGTCGGCGTCCTGCTCGTCGAGGACGACGCGGTCATCCGCCGCTCGGTCCAGCTGGCCCTGCAACGCTACGGCTACCGGGTCGACGTCACCGGGGACGGTCTCGACGGCCTGGAGGCCTTCCGGGCCGGGGCGCACGACGTGCTGATCCTGGACGTGATGCTCCCGGGCCTCGACGGCATCGGCCTGTGCCGACGGGTCCGCGAGGAGAGCCTGACCCCGATCCTGATGATGTCCGCCCGCGGCGACGCCCTCGACGTCGTCGCCGGACTGGAGGCCGGCGCCGACGACTACGTCGTCAAGCCGGTGGACATCCCCGTACTCGTCGCCCGCATTCGCTCCCTGCTGCGCCGCGCCACCTTCCACCGGCCCCCGGCCCCGGAGCCCGCGCGGCCGGAAGGGGCTCCGCCGGCGCCGTCGTCCCCGTCGTTCTCCGAGACCCCGCCGGCCCCGCTCTCCCCGTCCGACCTCCTCGTCTTCGGCGGACTGACCGTCGACCTGCGCGGCCTGGAGGTGCGCCTGGACGGGCGGCCGGTCCCGCTGACGCCCACCGAACTGCGCCTGCTGCTGGCCTTCGCCGAGAACCCCGGCGCGGTCCTGGACCGCCGCCGCCTGCTGCGCGACGTCTGGGACTACGGCTGGGAGGGCGACACCCGGGTCGTCGACCTGTGCGTGGTGCGGCTGCGCAAGAAGATCGGTGCGGACCGGATCGAGACCGTCCGGGGCTTCGGCTACAAGCTCGTGCGGGGCTGAGCGGATGGCCACGCGACGGTTCTACCCGCGTTCCCTGCGCTGGAAGGCCGCGGCCCTGGTCGCGCTGGCCTGCTGCGCGGTCGCCGCCGTGATCGGGGTGCTCGTCCACCGGGCGGCGGACCGGAGCGGTGAGCGGGCCGGCCGCGAACTGACGGCCGCGCAGGTGGCCGCGGCGCAGAAGGAGTACTCGCTGACGGGCGTCCGTCCGGCCTTCGCGGACCTGCGGACCACGGCCGACCTGCCGGCGCCGCTGGCGCACGGCGTCGCCGACCTGCGGACGCCCTCCTCGTTCGCGCTCTGGTACGACGTCAAGGAACCGAACTGGTACTGGCTCTGGGCGGCGGCACCGGTCGGTGACGACCAGGTGATCGTCGTGCGGACCGACATGAGCGCCCAGGTGCGCAGTCTCCAGCTGCTGGACCGCAGCATGGTCAAGGCGGCGCTCGCCGCGCTCCTGGTCGTCGTGCCCGCGGCCGCGCTCGTGGCGGAGCGGATGAACCGGCGGCTGCGCCACGGCTCCCGCACCGCCCGGCGGATCGCGGACGGGGACCTCGACGCCCGGATCGGCCGGCGGGGCCGGGCCCGCGACGAGATCACCGACATCTCGGCCGCGGTGGACGCGATGGCGGCCGCGCTGCAGGCACGGCTGGCCGCGGAGAAACGCTTCACCGCCGACGTCGCCCACGAGCTGCGCACCCCGTTGATGGGCCTGGTCACGGCGGCCGGCCTGCTCCCGGAGGACGACGAGGCGGCGGGCCTGGTCCGCACACAGGTGCTCGCGCTGCGGGTCCTGGTCGAGGACCTGCTGGAGGTCTCGCGCCTGGACGCCGGGGCCGAGCGGGCCCGGGTCGACGAGGTGCCCCTCGGCGAGCTCGTCGCCCATGCGGCCGGGCAGGCCGGCGGCGGCACCCGGCTGCGGCTGGAGGCTCCCGCCGTCGTCCCGACCGACCCGCGCCGGGTGGAGCGCATCGTCACCAACCTCGTCGCCAACGCCCACCGGCACGGCGCGCCGCCCGTCGAGGTCACCGTCACCGGCGCCCGGATCACGGTGCGCGACCACGGCCCCGGCTTCCCGGACGACCTCCTCGCCGAGGGGCCGCAGCGCTTCCGCACCGGCGCCGCCGAACGCGGCCGGGGCCACGGCCTGGGCCTCACCATCGCCGTCGGCCACGCCGCGGTGCTCGGCGCCGGCCTGACCTTCACGAACGCCCCGGACGGCGGTGCCCTCGCCACCCTCGACCTCGCCACCGCCGACCCGGCCGGCCCCGCCGACCCGCCGGCCCCGGACCACCCCGCCGCCGTCTGACGCGCCCCGGAGCCCGGCCCGCCCGGCCGACGGGAGCAGAGCGGTGCCACCGGGACCGTCACCCGATCGGCCACGACCGGTTTCGCCGTGCAGGCACCGCCGGGATGCTCGGGGCATGGCACTGCACGAGGTGAGCGACCCGGACGAGCGGGACGAGTCGACGGACGTCTTCGCGAACGTCCTGAGCCGGGAGGTCCTGCCGAAGTACCGGATGCCGGAGGACCACAGCCCGCCCGAGGTCGTGTACGCGGCGCTGCACAACGAACTGCTGCTCGACGGGAACGCCGCCCAGAACCTCGCGACGTTCTGCACGACCTGGTCGGACGACGAGGTGCACCGGCTGATGAACGAGTGCCTCGACAAGAACATGATCGACAAGGACGAGTACCCGCAGACCGCGGAGATCGAGCAGCGCTGCGTCCACATCCTGGCGGACCTGTGGAACGCGCCCTCGGCCGGGGCGCAGGACTCCCGCTCGATCGGCTGCTCGACCACCGGCTCGTCGGAGGCCGCGATGCTGGGCGGCCTGGCCCTGAAGTGGCGCTGGCGCAAGGCGCGGCAGGCCGCCGGCCTGAGCACCGGGAAGCCCAACATCGTGGCGGGCCCGGTCCAGATCTGCTGGGAGAAGTTCGCCCGCTACTTCGACGTGGAGCTGCGCCAGGTCCCGCTGGAACCGGGCGCCACCGGCCTGCGGGCGCACCAGCTCGCCGACCACGTCGACGAGAACACGATCGGCGTCGTCGCGATCCTCGGCGTGACGTTCACCTGCGACTTCGAACCGGTCGCCGAGATCGCCGCCGAACTGGACCGGATCCAGGCCGAGAAGGGCTGGGACATCCCCGTCCACGTGGACGCGGCCAGCGGCGGGTTCGTCGCCCCCTTCCTCCAGCCCGACCTGGTGTGGGACTTCCGGCTGGAGCGGGTCTCCTCGATCAACGCCTCGGGCCACAAGTACGGCATGGCACCGCTGGGAGTCGGCTGGGTGCTGTGGCGCGACTCCTCGCTGCTGCCCGAGGAACTGGTCTTCCGGGTCGACTACCTCGGCGGGGACCTGCCGACCTTCGCCCTCAACTTCTCCCGCCCCGGCGGGGAGATCATCGCCCAGTACTACCTGTTCCTGCGGCTGGGGCGCGGCGGCTACCGGCGCGTCTACGAGGCGTGCGCGGACAGCGCCCGGTTCCTGGCCGCGCAGATCGACGCGATGGGCCCGTTCGAGCTGCTCTACGACGGCCAGGGCGCGCTCCCCGCGGTCTCCTACACGCTCAAGGACCCCGCCACGGCCGGCTTCAGCCTCTACGACCTCTCCGGCCAACTGCGCATGCGCGGGTGGCAGGTCCCCGCCTACCCGCTGCCCGCCGACCGCCAGGACACGGTGATCCAGCGGATCCTGATCCGGCACGGCATCGGCACGGACGAGGTGGCGCTGCTCGCCGCCGACATCCGGCGCAGCCTGCACCGCCTCACCGGCGGAACCCCGGCCGACTCCCGGCGCAAGGGCTTCCACCACTGATGGCCGCCCCGCCCGGCGGCGCGGACACCGGTCCCGTGGACCTCGACGCGGCGCTCGAACACGTCATGGCCGAGGTCGGCCCGCACATCGGCGAGGGCGAGGTCGCGGACTACATCCCCGACCTCGGACGGGTCGACCCGCGCCGGTTCGCCATCGCGGTGGCCACGGTCGACGGCCGGCTGCACACGGCCGGCGACGCGGACGTGCCCTTCGCGATCGAGAGCATCTCCAAGCTGTTCGCCCTCGGACTCGTCCTCGGCGCCGGCGACGGCTCGCTGTGGCAGCGCGTCCACCGCGAGCCCTCCGGCGAACCCTTCAACTCCCTCGTCCAGCTGGAACACGAGAACGGCATCCCGCGCAATCCGTTCATCAACCCCGGCGCGATCGTCGTCACCGACGAGCTGCAGAGCCTCACCGGCGACGCCTACGCCGCCGTCAGGGCCCTGCTGCGCTCCGAGACCGGAGACCCGCTGCTCCACCTGGACGGGGTGACCGAGAGCTCGGAGGCCCGCACCGGCAACCGCAACCGCGCGCTGGCCTACCTGATGGCCGACTTCGGCAACCTGCGCAACCCGGTGCCCGAGGTGCTCGACCACTACTTCCGCCAGTGTTCCGTCATGATCAGCTGCGCCCAGCTCGCCAAGGCCGGCCTGCTCCAGGCCCGCCACGGCCTCAAGGCCGACGGCACCCGTGCCTACAGCCGCGACGACGCCCGCCGCATCAACGCGATCACGCTGACCTGCGGCACCTACGACGAGGCCGGCGAGTTCGCCTACCGGATCGGACTTCCGGTCAAGTCCGGGGTCGGCGGCGGCCTGCTCGCGATCGTCCCCGACCGCTGCGCCGTCGCCACCTGGAGCCCGGGGCTGGACGCCAAGGGCAACTCGGTCACCGGGGCGCTCGCCCTGGAGAGCTTCCTCGCCGTCACCGGCCTCGCCCTGCTCTGAACCGCTTCCCCTTAACGTCACCGACCGTCCCGAAGGAGAGCCGACATGGGCGACAGCCCCACCGGTTCGGCCGCCCCGGCAACCGGGCGCAGGGCCGCCCCCACCGCCGACATGGCGGTGTCGACCCTCGGCCTGATGACCGCCGCGGCCATCGTCACCAGCCTGCGCGGCCTGCCGATGATGGCCAAGGAGGAACTGACGATGTTCGCCTACATCGCCTTCTCCACCTTCCTCTTCCTCGTCCCCGCCGGACTGGTCGCCGCCGAGCTCGGCGGTGCCTTCGGCCGCCGCGCCGGCGGTCTGTACGTGTGGGTCGGCGAGGCCTTCGGGCGGCCGGTCGGCTTCGCCACGATCTTCCTGGCCTGGGTCCAGAACATCATCTGGTACCCCACCGGCCTCACCTTCGCCGCCACCGCCGCCGCCTACACGGTCGGCAAGGGCGACGCCGCGAACAACCATGTCTACATCGGCTGCTTCATCATCGTCGCGTTCTGGACGTGCACCGCCGTCGCCCTGATCAGCAACCACTTCGCCGGCAAGGTCACCAAGTACGGCTTCGTGGCCGGCACGGTGGTTCCCGGCCTCGTCCTGATCGCCCTGTTCCTGGCCTGGGTGATCTCCGGTCACAGCCCCGGCTGGGACCACGCCACCGCGCCGGCCGTCACCGTCGAGAGCCACGGGCACGACCACCCGCGCTGGTTCCCCTACATCTCCGGCCTCTCCGGGCTGTCCTTCCTGGCCGGCATCCTGCTCAACTTCGCCGGCGTGGAGTCCCAGGGACCGCACGCCATGGAACTGAAGGACCCCAAGCGCGGCTACCCCGCGGCCATCGCCGTCGCGGCCACCGTCGCCTTCGGGATCTTCACCCTCGGGGCCCTCGCCGTCGCCGGGATCCTGCCCTACCAGGGCATCGACATCACCACCGGCGTCTTCGACGCCCTGCAGCGCTCGCTGAGCACGCTGCTTGACGTCGGCTGGCCGGTCTACGTCCTGGCCGGCCTCATCTGCTACGGCGCCCTCGCCGGCGTGCTGGCCTGGATCACCGGCCCCAGCCGAGGCCTGCTCGCCACCGCCCGGGACGGCCTGCTGCCGCCGTTCATGCAGAAGACCAACAAGCGGGGCGTGCAGCGCAACATCCTCTTCGTGCAGGGCATCGTCGTGTCGGCGTTCGCCTGCCTCTACCTGGCGATGGACAACGTGGAGACCGTGTTCTTCCTGATCTCGGCCATGGCCGTCAGTCTCTACCTCATCGTCTACATGCTGATGTACGCCGCCGCGATCCGGCTGCGCCGCACCCAGCCGTCCCTGCCCCGTGCCTTCCGCGTCCCCGGTGGCGACCTCGGCATGTGGGCCGTGGCCGGCACCGGCTTCGCCGCCGTCGCGTTCGCGTTCGTCCTGGCCTTCGTCCCGCCCGCGCAGCTCACCGTCGGCAGCCCGGCCCTCTACGTCACCATGGTCGTCCTCGGTGCCGTCATCGTCCCGGCCATCCCCTTCGTCCTCGAACGCTTCAAGAAGCCCGGCTGGCAGCCCTCCGGCGGGACGGACGGCACCGACACCACCACCACCCGGTAGCGCCCGCCCGTCGGTGTCCGACCGCTCGCCCGTCGGTCCTCCCCGGTACGGTGTCCGCGGGCGGCTGCCGGGGCACCGGCCCGCGGCGGCAGGGACGACGGGCCGCGACGGCCCCGGGGCGCGCGTCACGCACGGGTCCGGCCCGGGGCTCCGGCCCCGACCGACCGGACGGCACCGCGGACCGGCCGTCGGGCCAGGAACGGAAGGACGGTCGGGGTGGGCCTGGAGATCGAGAGCCGGCCGTCGGAACTGCCGTACATCGAACGGGTCTGGCGCAGCCGGAGCGACGGCGTGGGCCGGATGACGTCGGTCGCCGCCCCGCACTGGGAGCTCGTGTTCTGGGAGCACCGGGGGGAGGTCCGGGCGGCCGTCCTGGGCCCGGAGCCCGTGGCCTGCCCGGCACCCGTCCCCGAGGACGCGACGTTCTTCGGCATCAGTTTCGCCCTGGGCACCTCGATGCCGCACCTACCGATCGGCCCGCTGGTCGGGGCCGTCGCGGAGATCCCCGACGTGACACGGCGCTCCGTCCGGCTGAAGGGCTCCGCGTGGCACCCGCCCGACTACGACAACG
Source organism: Kitasatospora sp. NPDC056327 (assembly GCF_042261735.1). Classification (NCBI taxonomy): domain Bacteria; kingdom Bacillati; phylum Actinomycetota; class Actinomycetes; order Kitasatosporales; family Streptomycetaceae; genus Kitasatospora; species Kitasatospora sp. NPDC056327. The sequence goes on from NZ_JBHJRC010000239.1 coordinate 11,713, forward strand.
CGGAGGCGTTCGTGCGGCGCATGGTGCGCGAGGGCATCGTGGACCGGGACCCGCTCGTGCCCGCGGTGCTCGACGGCGCCGCTCCCGGTGTCTCCGAGCGCACGCTGCAGCGCCGTTTCCTCGCGGCGACGGGCCTCACCCGGGGCGCCGTGCGGCAGATCCACCGCGCTCGTGAGGCTGCGGTGCTGCTCCAGGAGGGTGTGCCGGTGCAGGAGGTGGTGCACCGGGTGGGCTACTACGACCAGCCGCACCTGGCCCGTTCCCTGACCCGGTACATCGGCCGGACCGCCACCCGGCTGAGCGCTCCGGACGGTGCGGAGCCGCTGTCGCTTCTGTACAAGCCCTCGACACCGGAGACGGCATAGGTTCCTGTCCTGACCGGCGGGGCCGTCCCACCGGTCGCAGGACCGTTCCGGCCCGCCGGCAGGCCCGGACGGACGGTCCCGAACCCGTCACGGAGGAATCATGCGCAAGGTCGTTTCGAGCCCGTTCATCTCGCTCGACGGTGTCGTCCAGTCGCCGAACGAGTGGCAGTTCGCGTTCGACGAGGAGATGGCCGAGGCGCTGGGGCAGGCGCTGGAGACGGCCGACACCATCCTGCTGGGCCGGGTGACCTTCACCGAATGGGCCGGGTACTGGCCGACGGTGACCGGTGGCGAGGACGCCGGCTTCGCCAAGTGGATCAACGAGACGCCCAAGTACGTCTTCTCCTCCACGCTGGACGACGTCGACGACTGGGCGAACAGCACCCTCGTCGAGGGCGACCTGGCAACGGCGATCGGCGAGCTCAAGGCGGGCGAGGGCAAGGACATCACCGTCGCCGGCAGCCCGACGCTGGTGCGCTCGCTGCTGGAGCAGGACCTGCTGGACGAGCTGGTGCTGCTGATCCACCCGGTGGTGGCCGGCGAGGGCCGCAGGAAGCTGTTCGCCGACGACAGCGCCCTCAAGAAGCTGGAGCTGGTCGGCGCCCGCCCGACCAGCAGCGGAGTGATCATCGCCACCTACCGTCCGGTGCGCTGATCCACCCGGCGCGGGGGCCCCCGCCCCGGCCGGGGGGCGCCCCCCCGCGGCCCCCCCCCCCGCGGGGGGGTTTGAAAAAAAGAAGCGGGCGCCGGGCGTAATATTGTTGGTGGAGGTGGGGGGGGGGGGCGTGAAAATGGG
>NZ_JBHJRC010000240.1:0-12844 GCF_042261735.1 Kitasatospora sp. NPDC056327
TTACCACGGGGCGTCCCCGACGGGCCGGGGCGCGCCCCCGCCGGTAGGTCCCGCGGGGGGCGCGCACCGCGTCCTCCCCCGGCGGCCCGGAGGGCGAGCGGCCGCGCCCGGGCGCGCAGCGGCCGTCGGGGCGCTCAGCGGGTCTTGAAGTCCTCGACGGCCCGGCGGAGCGCGAGGCCCATCGCGTCGCTGCCCGCGTGGCCGGAGTCCTCGATGATGTCCAGCCGGGCACCGGGCCAGGCCGCCGCCAGCTCCCAGGCCGTCTGCACCGGGCAGCCCATGTCGTGGCGGCCGTGCACCAGGACCGCCGGGATGCCGGCCAGTTTGTGGGCGTCGCGCAGGAGCTGGCCCTCCTCCAGCCAGGCGCCGCGGCTGAAGTAGCGGGCGCAGATCCGTACGAAGGCGATCCGGGCACCACCGTCACGCGCGCTGTACATGCCGGGGACGCCGTTGGGCTCGCCGGAGACGACCGCGTCCTCCCAGGCGAGCCAGTCGGTGGCGGCCCGCTCCCGGACGGCGCGGTCGGGATGCTCCATCAGCCGGGCGTAGGCGGCGAGCAGGTCGCCGCCGCGCTCGTCCTCGGGGACGGCGTCGCGGAACCGGTCCCAGGCCTCGGGCCGGAACCGCCCGGCGCCGCGGTAGAGCCAGTCGATCTCGGAGCGCCGGGCGGTGGTCACGGCGGCGACGACCACCTCGCTCACCCGCTCGGGGTGCCGCTGCGCGTAGGCGACGGCGAGGGCCGATCCCCAGGAGGCGCCGTTGACCAGCCACCGCTCGATGCCGAGGTGTTCACGGAGCAGCTCGATGTCGGCGATGAGGTGGTGCGTGGTGTTGAGGCTCAGGTCCGCGGCCGGGTCGCTGCCGTGCGGGGTGCTGCGCCCGCAGTTGCGCTGGTCGAAGCGGACCAGCCGGTAGGCGGCCGGGTCCCAGGCCCTGGTCGGCCGGTCCGGGGTGCCCGCCCCGGGGCCGCCGTGGAGGTGCACGGCGGGTTTGCCGTCCGGGTTTCCGAGTTGCTCGTAGTAGAGGCGGTTCCCGTCTCCGGTGTCGAGGAACCCGCGGTCGTAGGGGCCGGTCGGCGGATAGAGATCAACCATGGGCGCCGATCGTACGCGGGTTCGTCGGCGCACGACCCGTGGATCCGGAAGCCGGGTCACGGGCGACGGGGTACGGCAGGCCCCGGCCGTGCGGGAGTTCGGAGGCGGTCGCGGGCGGCGGCCGGCCGGTGCAGGACCTCGGCCGCGCCGTCGGGCCCGGCGGGGCCGTGGTCGGCGCGGTCGGCGTCGAGGGCCTCGGCGAGGGCCTGCCAACGGCGTTCGTGACGCTCGCGGCCGGTGTCGGCGGGGCCGACGAACACCGGGCGCCCGTCCTCCGGCGGGCGGGCGCGCACCGGGCCCCGCCTCCGGCGGGTGCGCGGTGCGGGTTGTCGGTGGTGGGCGGCATGATGGCCGACGTCATGATCGCCGGCCCGGCCGCGGGCCGCACCGCGGCCCGCGTCCCGCTCACCCACTGGAGGCCGTCTTGTCCCCGCTCCACGACTTCGCCCTCTGGGAGCCGCTGCTCCGGCTGCTCCGCTCGGCCCACGCGCAGCGCCTGGCCGCGCCGGGCGGGCAGGTCGTCGGGCGGATCGGGCGGCACTCGTGGAGCGTGCCGCTGCCCCGGCCGCGACGGGTCCCCGGACGGGCCCTGCAGACATCGGACAACCAGGAGGAGCACGACGCCGTGGAGCGCCTCCGGAAGGCACTCCACGAGGCGGACGTCGACGGACTCGTGTTCGCCCTGGAACTCCCCGCCGACGGGTCCGTACTGCTCCGGCTCCTCGACTACGGACCCGCCGTCGACGCCGGCTCCGGCTACCACCGCCCCGCGACCCTGCGACTGGTCGAGGGCGCCCGGCCCGAGCCCTGGCGACGACTGCCGGAGCCGGTGCCGGGAGCCCGGCCGGCCCCGTCGGCGGACCCGGCACTGCTCGAACGGATCCTGCGCGAGCGGCTCCCCGACGCGATCGGCGCCACCGAGGAGGAGATCACCGCGGCCGAGGTACGGCTGGGCCTGACCCTGCCCGAGGAGGTCAAGGCGCTCTACCGGGTGACCCGGGAGCGCCACGAGGACAGCACGGACGACCTGGCCGGCATCGACCGCGCGCTCCACGCCGTCGGCTTCGAACCGAACGCGGTGGAGCACCTCTTCGTCGCCGACACGTCGGAGCGCCACTTCGACTGGGCCTACTCGGCGATGGAGGCCGCCCGTACCGACCCCGACGCCGCCGTGCAGGACCTGGCCGGCTCCCCGGGCTGGATCGTCCTCGGCCTGACCGGCAACGGCGACCGGCTCGCCGTCGACCTGACGCCGGGTCCGCGCGGCCACCTCGGCCAGATCATCGTGCTCAGCCAGGAGGAGGGCATCGGCGCCGTCGTGGTCGCCGATTCCCTGACCGCCCTGGTGACGGCCCCCCGCTGGAGCCGGCCGAGGGGCCGCGACCACGGCGCACCGCCCCAGGTGGCCCGGGTCCACCACGGGAGCCCGGGAGGCATCGGGGCGGCCGCCCGACCCGAACTGGAGGTGCTCGGCCTCGGTGCCTGCCACGACGAGCCGTTCGGCCTCGCGCCGCTCCTCGGGCTGCCCCGGCTGCGCAGCCTGTCCGCGTACGGCGGCTCGCTGGCCGACCCGTCGGAGATCGGCGGGCTGACGGGACTGGAGTTCCTCGAACTGACCCCGGCGGACTGGCGCGCCGTGCTGGCCGCCGACGCCGTCCCGGCCGGTCTGCTCGCCGCCGGGATCGACGCGAAGGACGGCGACGACCTGCGCGGAACGGTGGCGCTGGCGAACGAGATCCTCGCCCGCTGGAACCGCCCCCTGATCGGCGAGACCGTCCTCAGGGGGGACCTCGGTCCACTGCTGCCGTAGCCCGGCGGACGGCGGTCGGTCGTCGGCAGGGGGTCGCAGCGGGTCGTCGGCAGCGGGTCGTCGTCGGCCGGCGGCAGCCCCGGCCGTCAGCCGGCGAGCCGGTCGCGCAGTTCGGGGGGCGCGGGGTGCCGGGCGGCGTCCTGGCCGTCGCCGGGCGCCGGGACCACCTGCACCGGCGGCCCGGCGGGCGCGGCAGCGGCGACGGCCGCGGGTGCCCGGTCGTCCCCCGTCCCGGTCCCGGTCCCGTCACCGGGAGGGACGTCCGCCGGCTCGGCCGCGGGCCGGCTCCCGCGGGTGGCGACGGTCAGACAGGCCGCTATCAGCACGATGTTCTTGAGGATGTACTGCCCCTCCAGCGTCGGCACCGGCGGGACACCACGGGCCCACACGTCGTTCGGCAGCAGGACCAGCGTCGCGAACACCCCGGTCATGTGGACGAAGAACACCGCCAGGACCACCCGCAGCAGCACCCCGGTGACCAGGCCGAGCCCGATGACGACCTCCATCAGCGCCAGCAGGAACCGGGAGACGTCGGGCGGCACCGCGCCGAAGGTCATCAGGCTCATGCAGCGGGTGGCGAGGTCCTCGGCGGGACTGGTGCCCGGGAAGAACTTCGGCAGCCCGAACCAGAGGTACAACACCCCCACGCTGGCCCGCAGTACGGCGGACGCCACGCGCCGGTACGCATCGGCGAACCGGTCGGCCCGGCGTCTCGACGCTCGCACCACCCGTGCGGAAAACGACTCCACTGCCCCTCCTTCGGATCCATTCGGAGTTCCCGGTACCGGAACGGCGACGGGCATGACGCGACCGGTGGGATCCGGGTGAGGGGCTGCCCGGGGCACCGGCCGTGACACGGCCTGTCAGGTACTGGCTCAGAAGTCCGCAGCTTAGCGCTCTGTCCCGGCGCCGCATAGGCTTCCCGGAACTGCCGTACCGGGCGGGTACGGCGCGCGTGACGCCCGTTGCCACCGCCGTCATGACTCCACCGGCGCCCGGCCGTTCACCGCCGGCGGCGGTCGGCGGCGCGGACGGGAACGGCGTGGCGGCGGTGGGGAACGGGGGCGGCGATGGGGAACGGGGGCGGCGGTGGGGAACGGGGGCGGCGGGAACGGGACCGCGGGTACGGGGCGGGATCAGCAGGAGCGCAGGAACCGGTCCAGCACCCGGGTGCCGAACTCCAGGGCGTCCACCGGGACCCGCTCGTCCACCCCGTGGAACAGCGCCGTGAAGTCCAGCCCGGGCGGCAACCGCAGCGGGGCGAAGCCGAAGTGACGGATCCCCAGCCGGTCGAAGGACTTCGCGTCGGTGGCGGCCGCGAGCATGTACGGCAGCACCCGCGCGCCCGGGTCCTCGGCCCCGACGGACAGCGCCATCGCATCGACGATCGCCCCGTCGAAGGAGGTCCGCACGGGCGGCAGGCTGTCCCACTCCCGCTCGACGTCCGGGCCCAGCAGGGCGGCGAGTTCGGCCTCGAAGGCCTCCTCCCGGCCGGGCAGGATCCGTGCGTCCACGGTGGCGCGGGCCTGCGAGGGCACGACGTTGCCGGCGTGGCCGGCGTTGAACAGGGTGACGTTCGCGGTGTCGCGCAGGCTCGCGCCGATCAGCCGCGACAGGTGGCCGAGCCGGGCCACCGCCGCCTCCGGATCCCGCTCGTCGAACGGAACCCCTGTCAACTCGGCCACGCCTTCGAGCAGTTCGCGGACCGGGTCGGTCAGCACGAGCGGGAACCGGTGGGCCTCAAGTCGGGTGACGGCCGCGGCGAGCCTGCCGATGGCGGTGTCCCGGTGCAGCAGTGAGCCGTGCCCGGCCGACCCGGTGGTGCGCAGCCGCAGCCACATCACCCCCTTCTCGGCGGTCTGCACCAGGTAGGCCCGGGCGCCGCCGTCGAGGGTGACGGAGAAGCCGCCGACCTCGCCGATCGCCTCCGTCACGCCGTCGAAGAGTTCGGGGCGTTCGTCGACCAGCCGGCGCGCGCCCTGGAAGCCACCGTTCTCCTCGTCCGCGACGAACGCGAAAACCAGGTCGCGCCGGGGCACCACGCCCTCGCGGCGCAGCCTCCTGGCCACGGCGAGGGTCATCGCGACCATGCCCTTCATGTCGACGGCGCCGCGCCCCCACACGTAGCCGTCGCGGACCTCGCCGGAGAACGGGTGGACGCTCCACTCGGCCGGATCGGCGGGGACGACGTCGAGGTGGCCGTGGACCAGCAGGGCGCCCCGGGCGGGGTCGGCGCCGGGCAGCCGGGCGATCACGTTGCCCCGGCCCGGGCCGGTCTCGACGTACTCCGGCGCGTAGCCGGCCTCGGCGAGGCGGGCGGCCACGTACTCGGCGGCCCTCCCTTCGGTGCCGCGCGCGGCGGGGTCGCCCGGGTTGGTGGTGTCGATCGCGATCAGTTCGGAGGCGAGGGTGACGACCTCGCGCACCGCCGCGGCCGGATCGGCGGCGGAACCGGGGGCGGCCGCACCGGCGGCACCGGCGCGGCCCACACCGACACCACCGGCACCACCGGCGCCTGCACCGGCGGCGGCCGGATCGGCGGCGTCCCGGTGCGGTCGGGCCGTCACGCGGTGTGCTCCCCGCCCGGGACCCGCAGGGTCAGGAAGGTGACCCTGCGGCGCAGCCGGAAGCCCAGCTCCTCGTAGAGCCGGATCGCCGTGGTGTTGGCCGCCGAGGTGTGCAGGAACGGCGTGTCGCCGCGCTCGCGGACCCCCGCCGCGACCGCCCGCACCAGCCGGGTGGCGAGGCCCTGCCCCCGGTGCGACTCCGCGGTGCAGACGGCGCTCAGCTCCGTCCAGCCCGGCGGCCGCAGGCGCTCGCCCGCCATCGCGACCAGCACGCCGTCGCGCCGGATGCCCAGGTAGCGGCCGAGCTCGACGGTCCGGGGCAGGAACGGACCGGGCCTCGCCCGTTCCACCAGGGCCAGCATCTCGGGCACGTCCGCGGGGCCCAGCCGGACGGCCTCCGCGTCGGGCCCGGTCCGCACCGAGTCCCCGACCAGCTGGACCCCGGGCAGCTCGTGGAGCAGCTCCCAGTCGGCCGGAACGTCGGCGGGCGAGCCGACCGCGCCGACGGTGGCGCCGGGGCCGAGCAGCGCCGCGAGGTCCCGCCAGGCACGCTCGTCGGGGCGGTCGGGCAGGGCGACGAACGGGGAGACGTCGGCCGGGTAGCGCAGGACGTCGCCCCGCCGGCCGGCGAAGTGGGCGTGCGGGCCGAGCAGGGCGGAGCGGACGGGGTTGTCCAGGGGGTGACCGGCGGGGGCCGGGGCCGGGTGCGCGAGGACGTGCGGGGCGCCGTCGGGGGTGAGCACGGGCTGCTGGGGCATGGGGAACCGTTCCTGGGTCGTGGTGGTCGTCGACTGCCTCCGGTCGGCCGCGCCCGGTGGTGCCGGGGAGGCCGGGGGTCAGCGGCGACAGAGGCCGGTCGGCGAGCCGACCCCGTCGAGCCAACGGCGGCCCACCAGCCGGACTCCGCGGGCCGGGACGCGAACGGCCGTCGCGGCGGCCCGCGGCGCGCGTCCGAAGGCCGCACGCCCGCCCCGCAGTTCGCGACCTTCCACGACCCGTCCGTTCCGCTCGCCCGGCTGTGGAGATCCACGCTACCGCCATCGGCACGCCGACCGGGAGGAACACCCGGTCACCCACCGGTCACTCCTGGTACGGCCGCGGTACGGCCGCGACCGTACCCGCCGTGGCAGGGGCCGGGCCGGCCGGGGCCGGAACGCCGTCCGCTGGCCGGAAACACCCGCGACGGTGCGGGGTCCGGGGGCTAGATTGGGCCCAGTGCCGGGGAGGGGGCGGGCACCGGGTTCGTTCCCGTGCCGCGGCCGTTGGGAGGACTCGTGTCTTCGCCTCGTGGAGCGGACCGGCGCCGGGGGCGCCGCGCCGCCCGTCTCGTCCTCGGAACCCTGGTGGCCGCGGCCACCGCCGCCGTCGTCCTGCCGGCCGCTCCGGCCCAGGCCGCCGGGAACAAGGTCGTCCACCTCACCTTCGACGACGGCCCCAGCCCGCGCTACACCCCGCAGGTCCTGGCGCTGCTCGCGCAGTACGGGGTGCGCGCGACCTTCTTCGAGATCGGCCAGAACGTCGCCGCCCACCCCGACGTCACCCGCAGGGTCGCCGCCCAGGGGCACAGCGTGCAGAACCACAGCTGGTCGCACCCGGATCTGCGCAAGCTCTCCAAGTCCGCCTTCCAGTACCAGGTGACGGCCACGGACGCCCGCATCCGGGCGCAGACCGGCGTCACCCCGACGTGCCTGCGCCCGCCGTACGGCGGGGTCAACGGGGCCGTGCGGTCGGGCGCTGCGGGGCTGGGCAAGAGCATCCAGCTGTGGAGCGTCGATCCGCAGGACTGGGCGCGCCCCGGGCGGGCCGCCATCGAACGCCGGGTGCTCGACGCCGTCCGGCCGGGTTCCGTCGTGCTGTTCCACGACGGCGGCGGCGACCGCAGCCAGACGGTGGCCGCCCTGCCCGCCGTCCTGCGCACGCTGAAGGCCCGGGGTTACTCCTTCGCCCTGCTGCCCTGCCGCTGAGCGGGCAACGGGCAGCAGGCAGCAGGCAGGGAGCGACGGCCGGCCCGGGGACCTCCCGCACGGAGCCGCCCGCCGGGCGCGAGGCGGTGACGGCCTCCCCCGGCGGTGCGGCGGCGGGCGGGGGCCGGCGCGGAGACCTCGCGGGCCGGGGAGACCTCAGTACTCCTCGGCCTCCAGCACCTCCTCCTCGGTGAGGTCGTGCGCGGCCATCAGCGCGGCGGCCTCCTCGGTGGCGCCGCGCACCCGCAGCACCCGCACCAGCAGCAGCGCCGCGTCCCAGGTGCGCCCGGCCTCGTCGGCGTCGGGGTTGCCGGCCCGGCCCAGCGCGGCGCGGGCCGTCACCTCGGCGGCCGCCGGGTCGCCCAGCCGCAGGTGCTCCTCGGCCAGCTCGGCCAGCACCTCGCCGAGCTCCTCGGCGAGGTGCTCGGCCCGCGCGGGGTCGGTGCCCGCGGCCTCCGCCCCGGCCAGCCCGGACTCCAGCAGGGCACGGGCCGTCGACAGCCGCTCGGCGGCCTCCCGGTGGCGGCCCGCCGCCCGGACCTGGTCGACGTAGCCGCGCAGCACGGCGACGACCTCCGTGGCGTCCGCCGGCCCGGCCTCCGGCGGCTCCGCGGCGAGCGCCGTGTCCAGGGCGGCGCGCGCCTCCGCCAGGATCTCGCCCAGCAGACCGGTCTCGGCCACCGTGTCGGCGTAGGGGTGGCGCCACAGTGCCTGGACGAGCGCGCCGAGCGCCTCGGTGCGCCGGCCCGCCGCCGTGAAGCCGCGCGCGGCGGCGAGGTAGCGGGCGGCCGACTCCTCGCCGTACCCGATCAGGCCGCCGAGCCGGGCCTCCAGCTCGGGGCGGGAGGGCAGCCCGGCGGCCCGGGCCGCGCCGTCCCCGGTGCCGGCCAGCAGCTCCCGCAGGCGCTCGGCCGCCTCGCCGCGCCGGTCCCCCTCCTGGTGGATCCGGACGAGCAGCCAGCGGCAGCCGGCCGCCTCCTCGGGCCGGCCGTGCCGGTCCAGTTCGCGGACCGCCTCCTCGGCGGCCTCCGCGGCCTCGCCGAACCGGTCGTCGGCCAGCAGGTTCGAGGCCAGCTCCGCCCGGGCGCGCGCGGCGCCGGCCGGATCGCCGGCCACCGTCAGCGCCGCGACCCGGTCGGCGAGCCGGTGCAGCCGTTCCCCGCTGCGCGCCCGCGGGTCCCGGCCGCCCTCCGCGAGCGCGACCGGCTCGCCGATCGGGCCGGCGGTCATCCACTCCCGCATCCGGGTGCTCTGGTGGTCGTTGCCGTTGCGCGCGTCGAACCGGTCGGCGAGGCCGAGCACGTGCTCGCGCAGTCCGGCGGCGAGAGCGCTCACCGGGGTGTCCGCGCGCCGCACGCCCTCCACGGTCGGGAAGCGCAGCCGCAGCGCGCCGTCGCCGGTCGCCTCCACCGCCGACAGCACCGCGACGGCGGCGGCCGCGAACTCCATCCCGGCCAGCGGCGTCCGCGCCCGGTCCAGCCAGGACAGATGGCGTTCGATCAGGTCGAGGCCGCGCCCGGGGTTCCCGCTCTGCACGCAGAAGAGCAGGTTCGAGGCCAGCTCGCCGATGTGGTGCGCGCTGTCGCGGATCCGCCGGTAGGCGACGCGGTGCGCCTCGGCGGCCTCCGGGCCCCGGCCGGTCCGCAGATACGGCAGCAGCAGCTCGGAGTTGATCCACTGCGGCTGCTCGGTGCAGCCGGAGCGCCGGGCCGGTTCGCCGATCCGGACGGCCTCCTCGTCGCGGCCGAGCGCGACCAGCGTGCGCACCTGACTGCTCGGCACGCAGCCGTCGCAGTCCGACAGGGCGTCCCGGCGGGTGAGCGCCATCCGCTCGTAGAAGTCCTGGGCGCCGGCGAGGTCGCCGACGCTCTCCGCCATCAGTCCGCGGTGCTGGAGGACGGCGTGCAGGCTGTGACCGCCGCGCCGGTAGCGCCGCTCCATGTCGTCGAGCAGGTCGGCGGCCCGCCGGAGCGGGATGTCCGGGTACTGGTGGACGCTGGAGACCATCCACTTGAACTGCCAGAGCAGGGTGTGCTCGTACCGGCCGCCGAAGCGCTCGGGCTCGCGGTCGTAGGCGGCCAGGCACCAGGAGAAGGTGAGGAAGGCCTTGGCCGGCGCCCAGCTGTGCTGGAACACCGAGGTGGCCGACATCCGCACCTCGAAGGCGAACTCGACCAGCCCGAGGGCGTCCGCGTGCCGGATCACCTCCTCCAGGGCGGCGAACTTCGCCGCGCCCCCCGGCATGCCCTGGGTGCCGCGGTAGAGCTCGCGCAGCTCCTGCTCGGTCCGGCTCACTGCGCGCCTCCGGCGACGGCCCGGCCGATCAGACCGAGGAAGGACTGGTTCAGGGCCGCGGTGTCGGCCGGGCGCAGCGGGTGGTGGCCGAGCAGCAGGGCCTGGACGTAGAGGCCCTCCAGACAGGTCGCCCGCAGCTCCGGGTCGGCCAGCGAGAGGACCTGCCGGGCGAGCGGGTTGCGGTGGTTGAGGACCAGGCGGGGCCGGGGCTCGGTCTCGGTCTGGAAGGCCCCGAGGATCGCCGCCCAGGTGTCGTCGGCCTGTTCGCGGGCACCGCGCACGTCCAGCTGGAAGGCGGTGTCCTCGTCGAGCAGGTAGAGGGCGGGCAGGCCGGCCGGCTCGAAGGAGCGGACCAGCAGGTCGCAGCCGAGCCGGGCCAGCACCGGGTCGGCGGCGGCCAGGAAGGGCGCGAGCGCCCGCTCCTGGGCCGGCTCCAGCCGGTCCAGGTGGGTGGTGAGGTCCGCGGCGCGCAGCTGCTCGACCTCCAGGCCGCGGTCGGCGGAGGCGAGCCGGTCGATCAGCTCGGCGTCGTAGACGTACCCGGCGTTGACCACCGCGAGGCCCTGGGCGGCGGCGACCGGGGCGAGCTGACGGAACTCGTCGAGCAGCGGGGTGTAGCGCAGCAGCCCGTAGCGGCCGGTGAACTCGGCGAGGGTCAGCGGGCCGACGTTGGTCTCCATCGGCCAGAACTCGGTGACCAGCCCGAGCATCTCGTCGTCGTGCAGGGCCAGTGCCTTGACGCCGAGGTGGTGCACCCGGAGGAACGCTCGCAGCCTGGCCGGTTCCTGCCTGCTCAGCCGGACCAGCCAGCCGCGCAACCGGTCGCCCAGTGCCTCCCGGGTCGCCTCCAGCAGCGAGTCCTCGTACAGCGCCTCCCGGCTGGCGGTGGGCCGCAGCTCCGCGGTGTCCACCACGCAGCGCACGAAGAACGCCCACTCGGGCAGCAGGCGCTCGGCGCCCTCGGAGAGCAGCATCCGCTTGAGGTAGACGCGGTGCGCCGCCGGGACCGCCGGGTTGGCGGGCATCGGCAGGACGAAGGCGACGCCGCGCAGGCCAGCCTCCGCGGCCGCGACGTCGACCACGTCGAACGGCGCGAAGCCGAACACCTCCTCGCAGTAGGCCTCCAGGCGGGCGCGGCGCTCGGCGGCGTTCTCGCCCTCGGGGCGGTCCCACGGGGCCGGCCCGCCGGTGACCGGCTCGCCGTCCACGGTGACCGGGTGCGGCAGCCGGGCGCCGAAGTGGGCGACCAGCCCGGTGACGGCGCGGCGGGTCAGCAGGTGCTCGCAGCCCGGTCGCGGGCGGAGCGTGACGGTGGTGCCCGGCTCGGGGCGCTGCCGGTCGGCGGGGGCGGGCTCGACCGCGTAGCTGCCGTCGGAGCGTCCGCGCCACAGCACGGTCGGTTCGCCCTCGCGGCGGGTGGTCACCTCGATCGCGTCGGAGACCATGAAGCAGGAGAGCAGTCCGATGCCGAACTGGCCCATGAACTCGTGCCGGGCGAAGCCCAGGTCGTCGCGCTTCGAGCTGCGCCCGATGGTCGCGAGCAGTTCGTGCACCTGGGCCTCGCCGAGCCCGACGCCGTTGTCACTGATCGTCAGCGAACCGTCGCCGGTCGCCTCGCCGGAGGTGAGGGCGATCCGGGGGGTTCTCCGCGCCGATCCGTCCTCGTGGGGGACGGCGGTGATGGCGTCGACCGCGTTCTGGAGGAGTTCGCGGACGTACACCTGGGGGCTGGTGTAGAGGTGGTGGCTCAGCAGATCGACGATTCCGCGCAGGTCGACGCGAAATGTTCGGCTCACGGGTTCTTCTCCCAAGTCGTCTTGGGAGCACCCTAGAGCCGGGCGGGGGAACGCGGGAGCGAATTTCGCCCGCCGGTGCGAGTGGTGGCCGGCGCGCGGTTCCGCGCGCCGGCCGGGCGGTCAGCGGCGGCCGGTGGCGAGGGCCTCGATCTCGGGGACGACGGCGGCCGGGGTCGGCAGGGCGTCGTTCTCGGCCCGCAGCCGGGTGGCGCCCTCGCGCAGCGCGGGGTCGGTCACCAGGCGGGTGAGCAGTTCGGTGTCGACGGCCTCGGCGGTGGAGCTCAGCGCCGCGCCCGTCGCGACCAGGGCCTCGGCGACCGAGAAGTTGTCCGCGCCCTGGGGCAGCAGCAGCTGGGGCAGGCCGGCCTGCAGTCCGGTGAGCGTGCTGCCGGAGCCGCCGTGGTGGACGACCGCGTCGCAGACCCGGAGCAGTTCCGCGAGCGGCACCCACGGCAGGGGGTGGACGTTGGCCGGCAGCCGGCCCAGGTGGTCGAGGTCGGCGTCGCCGACGGCGAGCAGGAACTCGGCGTCGGTCCCGCCGGCGGACTCGACGAGCCGGGCGATCATGTCCAGCCCGTCCGTCCCGGCGATCACGGTGCCCAGGGTGACGGCGACCCGGGGCCGGGGGCCGCGGTGCAGCAGCGCGGCGGGGACCACGCCGCCGCCGTTGTACGGGAGGTAGCGCATCCGCACGCCGCCCGGATCCCCGCCGAGCGAGGCGGGCACGATGTTCAGCGGGGTGGTCTCGGCGGGACCGGCCACGCCGTGCTTCTCGTAGACGTCGGCGAAGTTGGCCGCCAGCCTGGACGCCATGTCGAGGCCGGAGCTGAGGCCGTAGTTCTGCAGCGCCGCGGGAATGCCCAGTTTGGCGGCGGCCAGCTGGGCGGAGGCCAGGCAGGAGTCGTGCACGATCAGGTCGGCGTCCCAGCCGTCGGCCACCGCCAGCAGGTCGTCCACGGTGGAGCGCGAGGCGTGCGCGAAGGCGGCGGCGCCCAGCTCGATGATCTCCTCCTGGCTCCGGTCCGGCTGGGCGTAGCGCATCCCGGAGCCGAGGACCTCCTCGAAGGACTCCATCAGCGGCCGCCCGTCGCCGATCTCGACGATCGAGAAGCCGGCCTGGCGGAGCTGCTCGGTCGGCCGCGGTACGACGAAGAGGACCTCGTGCCCGGCGGCCCGCAGGGCCTGGGCGGTCGGCACCATCGGGAACAGGTGGCTCGGTGCGGCCGGGCCGGTGAAGAGTGTGCGCACAGCGGTCTCCTGGTGGCTCTCTGGTCGGTCGTCATGACGTCGGTGGTACGCGGACCGCACGTGCGGTCCG
>NZ_JBHJRC010000241.1:0-12810 GCF_042261735.1 Kitasatospora sp. NPDC056327
CCGGCCCCCCCCCGGTCCGGGCCCTGGTCAGGGCGTTGCCGGGGTCAGTCGCCCAGGTCCACCGAGCGGGCGAAGCGGGCGCCGATCTCGGCGGCGATGACCGACAGCACCTCCTGCGGGATCTCGCTGTCCACCGTGAGGGAGGCCAGCGCGCCGCTGCCGTCGCGGGCGACCTGCATGCCGGCGATGTTGATGCCGGCGTCGCCGAGGTGGCGGCCGAGGACGCCGACCACGCCGGGGCGGTCCTCGTACTTGAAGAAGGCCATGTGGTCGGTGAGCGCCACGTCCACGTCGAAGGCGTCCACGCCGACGATCTTCTGGACCTGCTTGGGGCCGGCCAGCGTGCCGGAGACGGCGATCTCGTCGCCGTCCGCCAGGGTGCCGCGCACGGTGATGACGTTGCGGTGCTCCGGGCTCTCGCTGGAGGTGGTCAGCCGCACCTCGACGCCGCGCTCCTGGGCGAACAGCGGGGCGTTGACGTAGGACACCGTCTCCGCCACGACGTCCTCGAACACACCCTTGAGGGCGGACAGTTCGAGCACCTTGACGTCGTGCTGGGTGATCTCGCCGCGCACCTCGACGTCGAGCCGGACGGCCACCTCGCCGGCCAGCGCGGTGAAGATCCGGCCGAGCTTCTCGGCCAGCGGCAGGCCCGGGCGGACGTCCTCGGCGATCACACCGCCCTGGACGTTGACCGCGTCCGGCACCAGCTCGCCGGCCAGCGCGAGGCGCACCGACCTGGCGACCGCGATGCCGGCCTTCTCCTGGGCCTCGTCGGTCGAGGCGCCCAGGTGCGGGGTGGCCACCACGTTGTCCAGGGCGAACAGCGGGGAGTCGGTGCACGGCTCCTTGGCGTACACGTCCAGGCCGGCGCCGGCCACCCGGCCGTCGCGCAGGGCGCTGAGCAGCGCGTCCTCGTCGACGATGCCGCCGCGGGCCGCGTTGACGATCCGGACGGACGGCTTGACCTTGTGCAGCGCCTCGTCGCCGATCAGGCCGAGGGTCTCCGGGGTCTTCGGGAGGTGAACGGTGATGAAGTCCGAGACCTCCAGCAGCTCCTCCAGCGAGACCAGCTTGACGCCCATCTGCGCGGCACGGGCGGCCTGGATGTAGGGGTCGTACGCGACGATCTTCATGCCGAACGCGGACATCCGCTGGGCGACCAGCACGCCGATCCGGCCGAGGCCGACGACGCCGAGGACCTTCTCGCTCAGCTCCACGCCGGTGTACTTGTTGCGCTTCCACTCGCCGCCCTTGAGCGCGGCGTTGGCCGGCGCGATGTTGCGGGCGACGGAGATCAGCAGGCCGCAGGCGAGCTCGGCGGCGGTGACGATGTTGGAGGTCGGCGCGTTCACGACCATGACGCCGGCCTTGGTGGCGGCGGAGACGTCCACGTTGTCGAGGCCGACGCCGGCCCGGGCGACGACCTTGAGCTTGCGGGCCGCGGCCAGCGCCTCGGCGTCGATCCTGGTGGCGGAGCGGATCAGGACGGCGTCGACGTCGGCGATCGCGGCCAGCAGCTCGGTGCGGTCCGCACCGTTGCAGTGGCGGATCTCGAAGTCGGGGCCCAGGGCGTCGACCGTGGCCGGCGAGAGCTCTTCGGCGATCAGAACTACGGATTTGCTCACGACAGTGTGTCCTTAACTGTCCGGTTCCCCCGGGCACGAAGGTGGCGTGGAGGGCGGGGGAAGGTGGCATGCCGCGTAGGTAGACGCACGACGCTGTGGGCCTGACGCGCACTCGGAAGTGTATCGACGGGCGGGGTACCGGGCTGCTCCCGTCCGGCGAAATCACCCGGACGGGAGCAGCCTAGTTGTACAAGGGCGTTACAAAATCGAGAGGGTCCGATCCCGTGCTCGCCCGGGGCCGGCCGGAGGCCGGCCGGAGGTTGCTCAGGCCTCTTCCTTGACCCAGCTCATCAGCTTGCGGAGCTTCTTGCCGGTGGTCTCCAGCAGGTGGTCCTCGTCGGCCTTCTTGTACTCGTTGTACTTGGGCAGACCGGCCTTGTACTCGGCGATCCAGGTGTTGGCGAAGGTGCCGTCCTGGATCTCGGCGAGGACCTTGCGCATCTCCTTCTTGGTGTCCTCGGTGATGATCCGCGGGCCGGTGACGTAGTCGCCCCACTCGGCGGTCTCGGAGACCGACCAGCGCATCTTCTCCAGGCCGCCCTCGTACATCAGGTCGACGATGAGCTTCAGCTCGTGCAGGCACTCGAAGTAGGCGATCTCCGGCTGGTAGCCGGCCTCGACCAGGGTCTCGAAACCGGCCTTGACCAGGGCGGCGGTGCCACCGCAGAGGACAGCCTGCTCACCGAACAGGTCGGTCTCGGTCTCCTCGGTGAAGGTGGTCTTGATGACACCGGCCTTGGTGGCGCCCAGGCCCTTGGCGTAGGACAGCGCCAGGTCGAAGGCCTTGCCGGTGGCGTCCTGCTCGACCGCGACGATCGCGGGGACGCCGCGGCCCTCCTCGTACTGGCGGCGGACCAGGTGGCCCGGGCCCTTCGGAGCGACCATGCAGACGTCGACGTCGGCCGGGGGCTTGATGAAGCCGAAGCGGATGTTCAGGCCGTGGCCGAAGAACAGGGCGTCGCCGGCGTTCAGGTGCGGGGCGATGTCCGCCTCGTAGACGTCGGCCTGGATGGGGTCCGGGACCAGGATCATGATGACGTCGGCCTCGGCGGCGGCCTCGGCGGGGGTGACCACGCGCAGGCCGGCCTCCTCGGCCTTCTGGCGGGACTTCGACTCCGGCTTCAGGCCGACGCGGACGTCCGCGCCCGAGTCGCGCAGGGACAGCGCGTGGGCGTGGCCCTGGCTGCCGTAGCCGATGACCGCGACCTTGCGGCCCTGGATGATGGACAGGTCGGCGTCGTCTTCGTAGAACAGCTCGGCCACGGGGGCACATCTCCTTGCGAGTGGTTTGCCTGGTCTGCGGTGGTTCCTACCGTAGGCGGACCCGGCGTCGGGGTGGGGCGGTGCTTCAGGGATTGAGACGGCGGCGGATGACGCCGGGGCGTCAGGCGCTGCGGTCCAGGGCGCGCAGCGAGCGGTCCGTGATCGAACGGGCGCCGCGTCCGATGGCCACCAGGCCGGACTGGACCAACTCCTTGACGCCGTAGGGCTCCAGCATCCGGAGCATGGCCTCCAGCTTGTCCGAGCTGCCGGTGGCCTCGATGGTCACCGCGTCCGGGGACACGTCGACCGTCTTGGCGCGGAACAGCTGGACGATCTCGACGATCTGCGACCGGGTCTCGTTGTCGGCGCGGACCTTCACCAGGACCAGTTCGCGCTGGATCGCAGCGGACTGGTCGAGTTCGACGATCTTTATCACGTTGACGAGCTTGTTGAGCTGCTTGGTGACCTGTTCCAGCGGGAGGTCCTCGACGTTGACCACGATGGTCATCCGGGACACGTCCGGATGCTCGGTGGGGCCGACGGCGAGGGAGTCGATGTTGAAGCCCCTGCGGGAGAACAGCGCGGCGATCCGGGCGAGCACGCCGGGCTTGTTCTCGACCAGGACGGAGAGGGTGTGCTTGGACATGGGTCGTGGGTTCCCTTGGTCGTTCCGGAGGGGGCTCAGTCGAGGTCGTCGCCGAAGTCGGGACGCACACCGCGGGCGAACTGGATCTCGTCGTTGCTGGTGCCCGCCGCGACCATCGGCCAGACCATGGCGTCCTGGTGCACGATGAAGTCGATGACCACCGGGCGGTCGTTGATCTCCATGGCCTGCTTGATCACCGCGTCGAGGTCCTCGGGGCGCTCGCAGCGCAGGCCGACGCAGCCCATCGCCTCGGCGAGCAGCACGAAGTCGGGGATCCGGGTGCCCTGGGCCGGCGGCTCGATGCCGTCGTGGCCGGGGCCGGAGTGCAGCACGGTGTTGGAGTAGCGCTGGTTGTAGAACAGCGTCTGCCACTGCCGGACCATGCCCAGCGAGCCGTTGTTGATGACCGCGACCTTGATCGGGATGTCGTTCAGGGCGCAGGTGACCAGCTCCTGGTTGGTCATCTGGAAGCAGCCGTCGCCGTCGATCGCCCAGACCGCCGTCTCCGGGCGGCCGGCCTTGGCGCCCATCGCGGCCGGCACGGCGTAGCCCATGGTCCCGGCGCCGCCGGAGTTGAGCCAGGTGCCCGGCTTCTCGAACTGGATGAACTGCGAGCTCCACATCTGGTGCTGGCCGACGCCCGCCGCGTAGATCGCGTCCGGGCCGACCAGCCGGCCGATCCGCTCGATGACCTGCTGCGGGGCGAGCCGGCCGTCCGGACCGGGCTCGTGGCCCACCGGGTAGGTCCGCTTCCACTCGTCGAGCCGCTCCCACCAGTCGCCGTAGTCGCCCTTGTGGCCGGCGTCGAACTCGGCCTGGACGGCGACGATGAGGTCGGCCAGCACCTCGCGGGCGTCGCCGACGATCGGCACGTCGGCCGGGCGGTTCTTGCCGATCTCGGCCGGGTCGATGTCCGCATGGACGACCTTGGCGTACGGCGCGAAGCTGTCCAGCTTGCCGGTGACCCGGTCGTCGAAGCGGGCACCGAGGGTGAAGAGCAGGTCCGCCTTCTGCAGCGCGGTGACGGCCGGGACGGTGCCGTGCATGCCGGGCATGCCCAGGTGCTGCGGGTGGCTGTCCGGGAACGCGCCGAGCGCCATCAGGGTGGTGACCACCGGGGCGCCGGTGAGCTCGGCCAGGATCCGCAGCTCCGCGGTGGCCCCGGCCTTGATGACGCCGCCGCCGACGTACAGGACCGGGCGCCGGGAGGTGACCAGCAGCTTCGCGGCCTCGCGGATCTGCTTGGCGTGCGGCTTGGTCACCGGGCGGTAGCCGGGCAGCGAGGTCTCGACCGGCCAGCGGAAGGTGGTGGTGGCCTGCAGGGCGTCCTTGGCGATGTCGACCAGGACCGGGCCGGGCCGGCCGGTGGCCGCGATGTGGAACGCCTCGGCGATCACCCGGGGGATCTCGGCCGGGTCGGTGACCAGGTAGTTGTGCTTGGTGATCGGCATGGTGATGCCGCAGATGTCCGCCTCCTGGAAGGCGTCCGTGCCGATCGCCTTGGAGGCGACCTGGCCGGTGATCGCGACGATCGGCACCGAGTCCATGTACGCGTCGGCGATCGGCGTGACCAGGTTGGTGGCCCCCGGGCCCGAGGTCGCCATGCAGACGCCGACCCGGCCGGTGGCCTGGGCGTAGCCGGTGGCCGCGTGACCGGCGCCCTGCTCGTGGCGGACCAGGATGTGACGGACCTTGGTGGAGTCCATCAGCGGGTCGTACGCGGGAAGGATGGCCCCGCCGGGGATGCCGAAGACGGTGTCCGCGCCGACGGCCTCCAGCGAGCGGATGAGCGACTGGGCGCCGGTCATGGTCTCGACGACGTGCTGGGGAGCGGGAGCGTGGGCGGCCGGGGTGTCCCCGCGGCGGGGGGATGCGGCGTGCTCGGTCATCTGCCTGTCTCTTCTCGGTTCTGGCCGGCCCGGTGGTTGCGGGCCCCGGGGGTCGAGGGGTGGGGTCCCGCTTGCGGGCCGATCGCCGGCTCTGCCCCAATCGTCCCTTTCGAGGGGCCTCGGGGCCAGGGGTCTTGCGGTGGTGGAACAGCGTCGGTGCAACAAAAAACCCCTCGTGCCCAAGGGCATGCGAGGGGTGGCGCGTCGGTCTGTCACAAGCAGGGCATGGCCCGCTCAGCCGACGCGCCCGCCAAGTACGAGAATTCGGGTGCGCATGGCAACGACCTTCCTCCCGCCGAGGGTCGACTGTCAAGCAGGTGGGACGACAGTCTCGCCATGCGGACCGGTTCCCGGACCCGCCACGGCCGGGTGTTCGGGCAGGTCGGAGGGGCTGTGCCGGGCCGCGGCGCGCCCCCCGCCGGCCTCCCCCCGGCCACTCGTCCGGGTGTCCGGGGCCAGGAAGCCGTGCCGGGCCGGCGGACCGGGCGGCCGGGGCACCGGGTACCCGCGGCGGGCCAGGGCGCGCCGCAGCCGGGTCTCGTCCAGCGGCGCCGAGAAGGCCGAGCCCTGCGCCTGGCGGCAGCCGAGCTCCTGCAGCACGGCCACCTGCCGGGGCAGGTCGGCGCCCTCGGCCCCGGTGACCAGGCCGAGGTCGCGGCCGAGCCGCAGGGCGTGCCCGGCCAGGGTACGGGCGAGCGGGGAGTCGCCGAGGTCCCGGACCAGCGAGCGGTCCAGCTTGAGGCCGTCCAGGGGCAGCCGGACGAGCGCGCCGAGCGAGCCGCTGCCGGCCCCGAAGCCGGCCATCGCGGTGGAGACGCCGAGCCTGCGCAGCGCGGCCAGCCGGCGGCCGAGTTCGTCGGCCAGCTCGTCCGGCCCCGTGCGGGCCACCTCGACGATCAACTGGCCGCCGGGCAGCCCGCTCTCGCGCAGCGCGGCGGCCACCGTCTCGTACAGGCCGGGCGCGCAGAGCCGCTCGGCGGAGAACCGGACCGACACCGGGACCGGTGGCTGCCCGGCCCGGCCGCGGCCCGGCAGGCCCCGGCGCAGGGCCGCGGCGGACACCGCCTCGCGGACCAGCCAGCGGGCGAACCGTGCGGAGGCGTCGCCGTGCTCGGTGGAGCGCAGGAACTCGGCGGGGGTGAGCAGCAGCCCCTGCGCGGAGCGCCAGCGGGCCTGGGCCTCGACGGCGGTGACCG
The DNA here is from genome assembly GCF_042261735.1 of Kitasatospora sp. NPDC056327. NCBI lineage: Bacteria > Bacillati > Actinomycetota > Actinomycetes > Kitasatosporales > Streptomycetaceae > Kitasatospora > Kitasatospora sp. NPDC056327. The sequence continues at coordinate 6,623 of NZ_JBHJRC010000241.1, forward strand.
CGCCGCTCGCGAGGTCCACCACGGGCTGGTGGAGCAGCGCGAAGCCGCCCTCACGGACGGCCGCCCGCAGCCGCTCGTCGAGCTCGGTGCGGCGCTCCAGGTCGGCGCGCATGGCCGGGGTGTAGAGCATCACCCGGCCCTTGCCCTCGGACTTGGCGCGGTACATCGCGAGGTCGGCGTTGCGCATCAGCTCGTCGGCGGCGGCGCGCGGGTCGGCGGCCGGGCCGCGCTCGGGGGTGCCGAAGGCGATGCCGATGCTGGCGGCGACGCTGAGTTCGCTGCCGCCGATCCAGTAGGGCTCGGAGAGCGCGGTGCGCAGCCGTTCGGCGAGTTCCTGGACCTGGAGGCGGCCGAGCGGTCCGCAGACCAGGGCGGCGAACTCGTCGCCGCCGAACCGGGCGACGGTGTCCCCGCCGCGGACGGCGCCCTGGAGCCGGCGGGCGGCCTGGACCAGCAGCTCGTCGCCGACCTGGTGGCCGGCCGAGTCGTTGACCGCCTTGAAGCCGTCCAGGTCGAGGAAGAGCACCGCGACCCCGGCGCCGGCCTCGTCCTGCGGACCGCGGGTGGCCAGCGCGGTGCGCAGCCGCTGGGTGAACAGCGCCCGGTTGGGCAGGTCGGTGAGCGGGTCGTGGAAGGCGTTGTGCTGCAACTGGGCCTGCAGCATGACGCGTTCGGTGACGTCGCGGCTGTTCAGGATGAGGCCGTCGCGGTACCGGTCGACGGTCGACTCGACGTGCAGCCACTCGCCGGAGCCGGAGCCGATCCGGCACTCCACCCGCGCCGCGGGCAGCGGTTCGGCGCCCGGGTCGCGGTGGGCCGCCAGCCGGCCGCGGGCCAGGAAGCGGCGGACCTCCAGCAGCACCCGGTCGACGTCGTCGGGGTGGATGAGGTCGAGCAGGTTGCCGCCGACCAGCTCCTCCGGGTCGCGTCCGTAGACGCCGAGCGCGGCCGGGGAGACGTAGGAGAGCACGCCGTTGGCACCGGCGATCATGATGACGTCGCTGGAGCCCTGCACCAGGGAGCGGAAGTGCGCCTCCTTGTGGGCGAGTTCCTGCGCCAGCGAGAGGTTGTCGAGCAGCATGATGCCCTGCCGCAGGATCAGCGCCAGGCCGACGGTGCAGGCGGCCGCGGCCACCACCCGGTCCAGCGAGCGCCCGCCGAGGGCGTTGTAGAGGATCCCGGCGGTGCAGACGGCGGCGGCGGCGTACGGGGTGAGCGCGCTGAAGGTGGTGGCGACCCGGCGGCGCGGCAGGCCGCCGAGGGCGGGGTGCTCGCGCAGCGGCCGGCGCCAGCGCGGGGACCACGGGGCCCAGGCCAGCAGCAGGCTGCCGGCGAACCAGCCGGCGTCCAGCAGCTCGCCGGAGTGGTAGCTGCTGCGCAGCTCCGGCGAGGTGAACAGGGCGTCGCAGAGCACCGTGACGGCGAGGCCGACCATGGCGGTGTGGACGGCGGCCCGGTTGCCGTCCCGGCCGCCGAAGCGCAGGCCCACGACCAGCGAGACGAGCAGGATGTCCAGCACCGGGTAGGCCAGGTTGAGGGCCAGCCGCAGCGGGGAGCCGGCCTCGCCGGCGGCGGTGCGGCCGAGCGCGAGGCTCCAGCTCAGGGTGAACAGCGAGCCGGCCACCAGCCAGCCGTCCAGCAGCAGGCAGAGCCAGCCGGCGGCGGTGCGCGGGCGCTGGGCGAGCACCAGGACACCGGTGATGGCGAGCGGGGCGAACAGCAGGAAGGCGTACTCGGCGAGCGAGTTCGGCGGCAGCTGGGTCCGTTCGACCAGCTCGTACCAGCCCCAGGTGCCGTTGCCGAAGGCGACCATGAGCGAGGAGAGGCCGAAGAGCAGCCAGGCCGGGCGGGCGTGGCCGCCGACCGTGCAGCCGTACGCGAGGCAGGAGAGCGCGGCGGCGAGGGCGGCGGCGGCCAGGCCGAAGTCGCCCATGAAGACGGCGACCTGGCGGGAGCCCCAGCCGAGCGCCGCGCCGAGGGCGTAGGTGAGGCAGAGCACGCCGAGGACGGCTCCGGGGAGCCTGCGGCTGTGCAGCGCCCGGCGCAGCGGTCCGGGTCCGCGGCGGGGCGGGCCCGGAACGGCCGGTCCGCTCGCGCGCACGGCGTACCGGGGCGGGCGCGGCGGGGGCGGGACGGTCACGGTCCGGACGGCCGCCGCCTGCTGGTGCGCGGGCGGCCCGGCCACGGACGGGCCGGCGTCGAGCGCCTCCGGCCGTCCGGCTCCGGGCAGCACCGCGTCGGTGGAGCTCACTCGGCCTCTCCCCCTCCGGCCCGGGGCCTCGCGCCCCGGTCACGGACCACCGGCCGCGCGCCTGGTGGCCGTACGCGGTGACCTGGCGCCCCGTCGGGGCGGTGGCCCAGGGGGCGGGGGGCCTGCCGGCCGCCTCGCCACACCGATGTTCCCGTCCGGGACCCTACACCACTTCGGTCACTCAATGACACGCACACTCAACTTAGAGTAATGGCCCCGGGGTGTGGAATTGCACCCGATTCCGCCGGAACGGGCCGGTTGGCGGGGGCGCGCGTTCGGGGGCTCACGCGGCGCGCACGGGAGCACGCGGCGGCGCCCGCCCGGCATCGGCCGGACCGCCCGCGGTCCGCCGGCCGACGGGCCGGCCGGCGGACGCACCGGGGCCGGGGTCGCGGGGCACGGCGGCGGGCCCGGACGCCGGGCGGTCAGCGCCCCGCCGGGGCCAGGTCCTCGGGGAACAGCCGCAGGCGGTGGGCCAGCGCGGCCGCCTCGCCCCGGCCGGTCACCGCGAGCTTGCCGAGGATGTTGGACACGTGCACGCTCGCGGTCTTCGGCGAGATGTACAGTTCCTCGGCGATCTGCCGGTTGGTGCGCCCCCGGGCGAGCAACCGGAGCACGTCCCGCTCACGGGGGGTGAGCCCGAAGGAACCCCCGGCCGGCACCGGGACGACCGGCCCCGGACGCCCCGCGGTCACCGTGAGCCCCGCCCGCTCCGCCAGGGCGTCGATCTCGGCGCGCAGCCCGGCGTCCCCCCGGACGGACGCCAGCTCCCGCGCCTCGCGCAGCAGTTCCGTCCCGGCCTCGCGGCGCCCGGCGATCACCTCGGCCTCGCCGGCCCGCAGCAGCGCGAGCGCCAGCGGGTAGGGCAGCCCGGTCGGGCGCAGCCGCTCGACCGCGGCGCTCCAGTGGTCCGGCGTGGCCACCCCCTCCGCCCGGGCGAGCTCGGCCTCCAGCAGCCGCGCCCAGCCGTGGTGCAGCGGCGCCGTGGGGACCAGCCGGGCGGCCGTCCCCGCGATCCTGGCCAGCACCGCGGCCCGGCCCTCCTCGGCCGCCGGCAGGCCCCGGCTGTCCGCCTCGGCGGTCGCGCCGTCGACCAGCAGCGGGTAGAGGTCGGCCAGGTAGCCGCAGGGGAAGTCCTCGTCCAGCGCGGCGAGCAGCTCGGCCCTGGCCTCCAGCGGGCGGCCGGTCCGGGCGGCGACCCGCAGCGCGAGCCGGCCGATCGGCACGGAGTGCTGGATCTGGCCGACCCGGTTGGCCGCCCGGGCCTGCGCGGCCAGTGCGGCGGCGCCGGCCAGGTCGCCCCGGAGGAGGGCGAGTTCGCCGCGCATCCGGTCCAGGAACTCGGCGTGCGTGCCGCTCTGGCCCGCCGGGTCGCTCTCGGCCAGCAGCCGCTCCGCCTCGCCGGTCCGCCCGAGGTCCATCAGCGCCTCGACGAGGTTCCCGGTCAGGATGGTGCCGATGTTGCGCTGCAGGCCGTTGCCGCGGGCCGAGTCCAGCCCCTCCCGGGCCAGTGCGACGGCCTCCTCGGCCCGGCCGAGGCCGCGCAGCAGCGAGGCGAGGTTGTTGAGGCCGCGCAGCAGCAGGTCGGGGGCGCCGAGCCGGCGGCTGGCCTCGATCGCCGCGGTCAGCTGGGCGATCGCGGCCTCCGGGTCCGAGTCCAGGTCGTTGCGGAGCCCGCCGAGCGTCATCAGGGCGTGCTGCTCGACCGCGTGCGCGCCCACCTCGCGGGCGATCCGGGCGGCCCGCTCGGCGAGCTCCACCAGCTCCCGGCGGGGGTGGGAGAGCACCCCGGTGCCGGCCCCGAGGGCGAACACCTCGGCCTGGACGGCGGACGGCGGCAGGTGCTCGACCAGCCGGTACGCGTGGGCGATCTCGTCGGTGTCCCCGGAGCGGCGCAGGTGGCCGAGCATCCGGGCCCGGTTGATCCGGAACCACGCGGCGCGGGCCGGGTGCGCGGTCTCGTCGACGAGCTTCAGCGCCCGCCGGGCGAGGCTCAGCCCGCGCTCCCGGTCGCCGCTGCGGCGGGCCGCGACCACCGCCTCGGCGAGCACGTCGATCAGCCGCAGCTGGTGACAGCCCTCGTCGTGGGCGTCCGTGTCGCAGGAGCACGGCGGGTAGGTCTCGGCCCAGTCGTACGGGCGCAGCGGGCCGGCCGGCTGCGCCCCGGGAACGTCGTCCCACAGTTCCAGGGCCCGCTCCAGCATGCGCAGCTGCTCGGCGAAGGCGTTGCGGCGGCGGGCCGCCCGGGCGGCGTCCAGCGCGGTCGGCAGGGCCCGCGCCGGATCGTGCGCGTGGTACCAGTAGTTGGCCAGCCGGGCCGGCCGGACGTCGGCGGCGACCAGCAGCGGGTCGGCCTCCAGCGCCGCGGCGAAGCGGCGGTTGATCCGGTGCCGCTCGCCGGGCAGCAGGTCGTCCGAGACGGCCTCGCGGACCAGCGCGTGCCGGAACCGGTAGCCGTCCCCGTCGGTGTCCGGCCGCAGGATGTTGGCGCCGACCGCCGAGCGCAGCGAGTCGATCAGCTGCTCCTCGTCCTCCAGGACGGCGGCGAGCAGGGCGTGTTCGACGTAGGAGCCGCCCTCGGCGGCGATCCGCAGCACCCGCTGGGTGTCCTCGTCCAGAGCCTCGACCCGGACCAGCAGGATGTCCCGCAGCGAGTCGGGCAGCCCGTCCGAACAGCCCTCGCGGACGGCGGTGGCCAGCTCCTCGACGAAGAACGGGTTGCCCTCGGAACGGCGGTGGATGTGCTCGGCCAGCTGCCGGTCGGCCGCCCCGGGGCCGAGGATGCCGGCCAGCTGGGCGGCGACCTCGCGGGGGCCGAACCGTTCCAGCTCCATCCGGTCCACCGTGCGCAGCCGGTCCAGCTCGGCGAGGAAGGGCCGCAGCGGGTGGCGGCGGTGCAGGTCGTCGCTGCGGTAGGTGGCGACCAGCAGGACGCGGGCCCGGTGCAGGGTGCGGACCAGGTAGGCGAGCAGCTCCCGGGTGGAGCGGTCGGACCAGTGCAGGTCCTCGACGGCGAGCACGAGGGTACGGTCCGTGCCGAGCCGTTCGAACAGCCTCGCGGTGTGCTCGAACAGCCGGGCCCGGCCGTACTCGTCGTTGGGTTCGCCGTCGGCCTCGCCGAAGTCGGGCAGCAGCCGGGCGAGGTGGCCCTCCAGGCCGGCCGCGGCGGTCTCCAGGTCGGGCCCCACGGCGCGGTGCAGCCGGCGCAGCGCGGTGGCCAGCGGTGCGAACGGCAGGCCCTCGGCACCGACTTCGAGGCAGCCGCCGAGGGTGGTGAGCGCGCCGCGGTCGCAGGCCACCTGGAGGAACTCCTCCAGCAGCCGGGTCTTGCCGACGCCCGCCTCGCCGCCGATCAGCACGGTCTGCGGCGCTCCGGTGCCGGCCCTCCCCAGCGCGGCCGTCAGATCGGTGAGCTCCGGGTCACGGCCGACGAAGACGGGACTCACCGAGGTCAGCTGCATGGAGGCGAGCATGCCACAGACGGCCTGTGGCGTCCGAGGGGTTATTCCGCCCCCCGGACGCCCGGAGGGGGAGGCGCTCCCCCGTCGCGCCTCCCCCTCCGTTCCCCGCTCCGTTCCCGGCACCGGGCCCCGCCCGGCACCCGGGTGCCGGTCCGTCAGCATTCGGTCGGGCGGACGGCCCGCCGCTGCAGGCGGAAGCCGGTGACCGGGCGCCGGGCGGCGCGCCCGGCGGTCCTGGCCTCGCGGACCAGACGCTGGTGCTCGGCCAGGGCCCGGAGTTCCTGCTCCTGCTGCTTGATGAGCTCGTACTCGATCACGGTGGTTCCCCTCGTGGGTCTCGGTGTCTCTCTCGTGCCGAGTAGAGACTCCTCTCCCAGGGGGGCGGGCGGCATCGGCAGCCTGCCGGATCTTCCGGGGCCCGGGGGCCTTAGGGACCGGGCCCCGGACACGGCGGAGGCCCGGTCCCGCGCCTTACG
>NZ_JBHJRC010000242.1:0-12770 GCF_042261735.1 Kitasatospora sp. NPDC056327
CCGCACGGGTCCGGCGGCGAGGCGCTCCCGCGGGAGCGGCGTGGTCGCGCCGGGTTACGGGCGGACGGTCGCCCGGGGGGCGAACTCGTAGGCCGCGACCTCCGCGAGCAGGGCGGCGCGGCGGTCCTCGTCCAGGAAGGACGCCTCGAAGGAGTTGGCGGCGAGGAGACGCAGCGTCTCGTCGTCCAGGCCGAGGGCGGCGGCGAGGGCGTCGAAGTTGTCGCCCGCGTAGCCGCCGAAGTAGGCCGGGTCGTCGGAGTTGACGGTGGCCAGCAGGCCGGCCGCGAGGATCGCGGGCAGCGGGTGGTCGGCGAGGGTGTCGATGCAGCGCAGCCGGACGTTGGAGAGCGGGCACAGGGTGAGCGGGATCCGCTCCCGGGCCAGCCGCTCGACCAGCGCCGGGTCCTCCAGGCAGCGCAGCCCGTGGTCGATCCGCTCGACGCCGAGCACGTCCAGCGCCTCGGTGATGTACGCGGCCGGGCCCTCCTCCCCCGCGTGGGCGACCCGGTGGAGGCCCGCCTCGGCGGCGCGCCGGTAGACCTCGCGGAACTTGGCCGGCGGGTGGCCGACCTCGGCGGAGTCCAGGCCGACGCCGGTGATCCGGGTGCCGAAGTACGGGCGGGCCGCCTCGAAGGTCTCCACCGCGGACTCGGCGGACTCGTCGCGCAGGAAGCACATGATCAGCCGGGTGCTGATGCCGTGCCGCTCCTCGCTGCGGTCCAGTGCCCGGCCGAGGCCGTCCACGACGACGGACAGCGGGACGCCCCGCGCGGTGTGCGCCTGCGGGTCGAAGAAGATCTCGGCGTGCCGGACGCCCTGCTCCGCCGCCCGGGCGAGGTAGGCCTCGGCGAGCCCGGCGAAGTCCTCCTCGGTCCGCAGCACGGCCATCAGCGCGTAGTACAGGTCGAGGAAGGACTGCAGATCGCTGAACGCGTACGCGCGCCGCAGCTCCTCGGTGTCCGCGTACGGCAGTGCGACGCCGTTGCGGGCGGCGAGCGCGAAGGCCAGCTCGGGCTCCAGCGTGCCTTCGATGTGCAGGTGCAGTTCGGCCTTGGGGATGGGCATCGGTGTCTGTCCGCGACTTTCGGTATGGATTCGCTAGGGAGTCGATACGGGTACGAAGTGGTCATCCTACGTTTCCGCGCCCTCCGACCCCTCATCGGGCAGATCCCGCCGCCCCCGCGGCGGGTCCGGCCGGCAGCCCCGGCGGGCGGGGCCGGCACACCTGGCCGCCGAGCCACCCGGCCACCGGGACCCACGGGCGGTGGGCGGGTGTACCGGCGGGGCTCACGGGGCACCGGGTAGTCGGGGGGATCTCGGGACGCTTCCGCCGAGGAGGTAACGGACATGCGGCACCCCGACGCCCCGCACACCAGGCCCGAGGGCATCTCCGCGCACGCCCTGGACAACGACACCCTGGTGCACGAGCTGGAACAGCTGCACCGGACCAGGCACGAGACCTTCCTCTACGGCTCGGAGGAGGCCCTGAAGCGGCACACCCTGCGCACCGGGCAACTGGAGGCGGAGTACCTGCACCGGTTCCCCGGCCGGGTGGTCGCGGCCGGCCGGACCAGGGCCGGCGCCCGTGCCCGCGAGGCGGCCGCCCGCGCGGAGTCGCTGCCCGGGTAGCCGGGGCCGCCCGGTCGCCGCCCGGCGGGACACGCCGGGCGGCGGTGGCGTGCCCGGGCGCGGGCCGTGGGCGAGGGTGGGAGACCGACACCCACTCCGCGCCCCCTGGGAGGGCCCCGATGCCCATCGCAAGCGTGAACCCCGCGACCGGCGAGACCCTGGAGACCTTCGAGCCGCTGGACGCGGCCGGCCTCGAACAGCGGCTGGCCCGCGCCGAGGCGGCCTTCCGGACGTACCGCACCACCTCCTACGCCCAGCGCGCCGGCCTGCTCCGCCGCGCCGCCGACCTGCTCGACCAGGACCGCGAGAGCGTCGCCCGGACCATGACGGAGGAGATGGGCAAGCCGCTCACCGCCGCCCGCGCCGAGGCCGCCAAGTGCGCCCGGGCCATGCGCTGGTACGCCGAGAACGCCGAGGCGCTGCTGGCCGACGAGCATCCGGACCCGGCCGACGTGGCCGACGCCGGAGCCGCCCGCGCGTACGTGCGCTACCGGCCGCTCGGCGCGGTGCTGGCGGTCATGCCGTGGAACTTCCCGTTCTGGCAGGTGGTGCGGTTCGCCGCGCCCGCGCTGATGGCGGGCAACGTCGGCCTGCTGAAGCACGCGTCCAACGTGCCGCGCACGGCGGTGGCCCTGGAGGAGCTGTTCCGCCGGGCCGGCTTCCCGGAGGGCTGCTTCCAGACCCTGCTGATCGGCTCGGCCGCGGTGGAGGGGGTGATCCGCGACCCCCGGGTGGCCGCCGTGACGCTCACCGGCAGCGAGCCGGCCGGGCGGGCGGTGGCGGCCACGGCGGCCGACGAGGTGAAGAAGGCCGTCCTGGAGCTGGGCGGCAGCGACCCGTTCGTCGTACTGCCGAGCGCGGACCTGGACGCCGCGGTGGCGACCGCCGTCACGGCGCGGGCGCAGAACAACGGGCAGTCCTGCATCGCCGCCAAGCGGTTCATCGTGCACACCGACGTCTACGACCGGTTCACCGCGGCGTTCACCGCCGCGATGCGGGCCCTGCGGGTCGGCGACCCGATGGCGGAGGACACCCAGGTCGGCCCGCTGGCCAGCCGGCAGGGCCGGGACGACCTCGCCGGGCTGGTCGAGGACGCGCGGGCGCACGGGGCCGGAGTGGAGTGCGGCGGGCGCCGGCCGGAGGGCCTGGACGCCGGGTGGTTCTACGAGCCGACCGTGCTGACCGGCATCACGCCGCGGATGCGGATCCACCACGAGGAGACCTTCGGTCCGGTCGCCACGGTCTACCGGGCCGGGGACCTGGAGGAGGCGCTCGCACTGGCCAACGACACCCCGTTCGGGCTGAGCTCCAACGTCTGGACGGAGGACCCGGCCGAGCAGGAGCGGTTCGTGCGGGACATCCAGGCGGGCGGGGTGTTCTTCAACGGCATGACCGCCTCGCACCCCGCACTGCCGTTCGGCGGGGTCAAGCGCTCGGGCTTCGGCCGCGAGCTGTCCGGCCACGGGATCCGGGAGTTCTGCAACGTCACCACGGTGTGGATCGCCTAGTTCCGCTTCGGCGCAGGGTGGGAGGGGTTGCGCGAACTCCGTTCGCGCGCCCTGCGCCATGCACCGTGCGCCCCGATCGGATCCGGCCAGATTTCCGGACCGTCGATTGATCCGCTTTGTCCGGTTCCCCCAGAAACGGTGCAGCGGAAATCCAAGCACCCCTTCACATTGCGGAAACACACCCTCCACGAAATCCCTTCGCCAACAAACAGACGTAAATTATTCAGCTCATATGAATAACATTCCGAAGATACAAACAGGAGGTGGCCGAACAAAGCCGCGGCCGGCCGCGGCAAAGAGCGGCCGCAGCGCATTTCCCGCTACGTTCTGTTCCGACCGGCCGGAGGGTCGGTCACCACGGGAAGGAAATGCGATGAAGCTCCTCCAGCGCACCGCTGCCCTCGTCGCCTCGGCGGCCGTCCTGGCCGGCGGAACGACCGTCGCGGCCGCCGGCCAGGCGAGCGCCGCCACCACCGAGGTCACCCTCCAGAACGTCGCCACCAGCCGCTACCTGGACAGCAACGGCAACGGCAACGTGTACACCCTCCCCGGCAACGGCGGCTCCTACCAGCGCTGGTACGCCAACGACCTGGGCAACTCGACCTACACCCTGCGGAACAAGGCCACCGGCCTCTACCTCGACTCCAACGGCAACGGCAACGTCTACACGCTGGGCGGAAACGGCGGCTCGTACCAGAAGTGGGTCAAGCGCCGCGCCTCGTACGGCTACACCTACCAGAACGTCGCCACCGGCCTGTACCTCGACAGCAACGGCAACGGCGACGTCTACACCCTGGGCGGAAACGGCGGCTCGTACCAGCAGTGGAAGTGATCGCGAATCAGTTCGCCGATCCACCACCACCAGCGGTGATGTGACGAACGGTCACAAGAAGAATGCCCTTCCCGGCAGACCGATCGCCGGGGAGGGCTTCTCCGTGTTACGGTGCCCGCCCCGGGGCCCACGCGCTCGGTGGCGTTCGCCCATGGCTGAACCGGCCCGCCGCCCCGGACCGCCGAGAAGAATCGGCCGGAAGACCACTCGCACCCGGAACGACGGGGATGTTCAGTGACAATTAGTACACTCACATCAGCACTTCACCGCAGGGCGGAGGGTGACGAACCGTCGATCACGTCAAACCCCGCCGATCGGCGGGTGCGATTCATCCCCTGGGCGGTCACCCTCACCCTGTTCCTGATCTATGCGTTCTTCACCGTCCGCCGCCACGAACTCCTGCTGACCAGCGGCTACGATCTCGGAATCTTCGAACAGGGCGTCCGCGGCTACGCCGAGGGCCGCGGCCCGATCGTCGAGCTCAAGGGACCCGGCTTCAACCTGCTGGGCGACCACTTCTCCCCCGTGCTCGCCGCCCTCGCCCCGTTCTACTGGATCTGGCCCTCCGCCAAGACCCTGCTGCTCGCCCAGTCCGCGCTGGTCGCCCTCGCCGCCCTCCCGCTCTGCCGCTGGGCGCTGCGCGGCCTCGGCCCGGCCGGCGCGCTCGTCACCGGCCTCGGCTACGGGTTCTCCTGGGGGCTCGCCTCGGCCCTCGGCTTCGACTTCCACGAGATCACCTTCGCGGTGCCGCTGATCGCCTTCTCGGTCGCCGCGCTCGGCGAGCGGCGCTGGCTCGCCGCCGCCCTCTGGGCCGCGCCGCTGGTGCTGGTCAAGGAGGACCTCGGCATCACCGTGGCCGCCGTCGGCGCCTACGTCCTGTGGCGCGGCGACCGCCGGATCGGCGCGGCCACCGTCCTGTTCGGCATCGGCGCCTCGCTGCTCGAACTGCTGGTGCTGCTCCCGGCGATGAGCCCCGGCGGCAGCTTCGCCTACTGGGACAACCTCAGCGGCGGCTCGGGCGGGCGCAACCTGCTCACCCTGCCGCTCGACCTGGTCACCCCGGGCGAGAAGGTCACCACCGTCCTGCTGCTGCTCGCACCGACCCTGCTGCTGGCCGCCCGCTCGCCGCTGATGATCGTCGCGCTGCCCACCCTCGGCTGGCGGCTGCTCTCCAACAACCCGGCCTACTGGGGCACCAACTACCACTACAGCGCCGTCCTGATGCCGATCGTCTTCCTCGCCTTCGTGGACGTCCTGGTGAGGTTCCGCGAGCGCGACGGGATGCTCCCCCGGCGGCTCGCCCGGGCGGCCCTGCCGGCCAGCGCGGTGGTCACCCTGGCACTGCTGCCCGGGTTCGCCTTCAGCCAGCTGTTCGGCACCGAGCTGTGGCGCACCCCGGCCAGGGTCGAGGCCGCCCGCTCGGTGCTGGCGGGTGTCCCGGACGACGCCCGGATCGCCGCCTCCAACCGGCTGGTGCCGCAGCTGACCAACCGCTGCGAGGTCATCGTGTTCGGCTGGCCGCAGAACTGGTCGAGCGCCGAGTGGATCGTGGTCGACGAGGACCGGCCGATGGGCTGGCCGCTGCCGCCCGAGACGGAACGGCAGCAGGTCGCCGAGGCCAAGCGCAGCGGCTACCGGGTGGTCCGCAGCGACCACGGCATCACGCTGCTGCGGCGTGCCCCGGGCGACGCGGCCCCGGCGGCGGCCGAGCCAGGAGCCGCCTCCCCGGACGGCGGCGCCCCGCAGGACGGCACACCGGGAACCGGCGCACCGGGAGCAGGCTGAGCCGCCCCGGCCGGACCCACGGCCACCCACCCGTCCGCGGCAGCGGCCCGCCACCGCACCCGCCCCTCGCCTCCGCCTCCGCCTCCGCCTCCGACCGATTCAGGGATCCCGTGCCAGTCGAAACCGGGCTCGACCCGTCCACCCGTCCGAGCCGCCCACTGCTGCCGCGCGTCACCCGCCCGTCCGCACCCGGCGCAGGCGGTGCGCTCTCCGGACGGCGGACCGCCGTCCTGACCCTGCTCTGCCTGGCCGTCACGGCGGCCTGCGGACTCCAGCAGTGGTCGGCGGTCCTGCTCGGCGGCTTCGACCTCGGCATCTTCCACCAGGGCGTGGCCGGCTACGCGGACCTCGGCCTGCCGATCTCCCCGGTCAAGAGCTACCACCACGAGTTCCCGCCCGGCTTCTCCCTGCTGGGCGACCACTTCTCGCCGATCCTCGCCGCACTCGCCCCGCTGTACTGGATCTGGGAGGACCCCCGCGCCCTGATCCTCGGCCAGGCGGTGCTCTTCGCGGCCGGCGTGCCGCTGATCCGCCGGATCGCGGTCCGCTGCTTCCCCCGCCCGGACGGCACCCCCGCCGGTGCGGACACCGGGGCGCCCGGCGCCGACGGGTCCGGCACGACGGGGTCCGACGCCGCGCACACCCGGACCGTCCGGTGGGTCGCCGACCTGGCCGGCCTGGTCTACGGCATCGGCTGGCCACTGCTGGCCGCCGGACGCGGCGGCTTCCACGAGGTCGCCTTCGCCACCCCGCTCATCCTGCTGATGCTCGAACGCGGCCTCGCCCGCCGCTACGGCACCGCCGCCCTCGCCGCCGCCCTGCTCTGCGCCACCAAGGAGGACCTCGGCCTGCTGGTCGGCGTCTACGGCCTCGTCCTGCTCTGGCGCAACCGCCCGCGCGGCGACCGGCAGGGCGACCGGGCCGGCGACCGGCGCGGCCTCGCCTGGGGCGCCGGACTCCTGGTCGGCGGCCCGCTGGCCTCCGCCGCCGCCATCGTCCGGCTGATCCCGGCGATGGGCGGAAAGCCCGACTACTACTGGGTGTACGGCGCGATCGGCCCCGACGCGAGGACCGCGTTCAGCAACCTGCTCGGCGACCCGCTCCTGCTCGTACAGGCCGCCACCGACGCCACCGTCAAGCCGCTGCTGGTGCTCTGGCTGTTCGGGACCCTGCTGCTCCTTCCGCTGCGCTCCGCGACCACCCTCTGTCTGCTGCCGCTGCTCGCCGAGCGCGTGCTCTCCGACAACCCCAACCACTGGTCGATCGCCCACCACTACGACGCGCTGCTGTGGCCGGTGCTGCTCACCGCCGCCCTGGAGGCGCTCGGCGGCCTCTACGCCCGCGGCGGGACCCGGCGGCGCGCCGCGTACGGAGCGGGCCTGACGGTGGTGGCCGTCTCGCTGGTCAGCAGCCTGGCCCTGGGCGGGGTGAGCCTGCTGACCCCGGCCTTCTGGCGGCCCTCGGCCAGCAACGCGGCCCTGGTCCGGGGCGCCGGGCAGATCCCGGACGGCGCCCGGGTGGAGGCGGACAACCAGGTGGTGCCCCGGCTGGTCGGCCGCACCGACGTCGTCCTGGTGGACGCCACCCCGCGCGGACGCGACTACGTCCTGATCCGCTCGGACACCCGGACCTTCCCGTTCCAGACCTCGGCCGAGCAGGCCGAGCGGATCGACCTGCTGCTCGCCCACGGCTACCGGCAGGTCTGGGCCGAGGACGGGGTGGTGCTGCTGCACCGCGAGAGCGACGAGCCGGTGCCCGGCGAGCGGGTGCCCGGGGACGACAGCACGCCGGTGAAGGAGATCGTGCCCTCGGACGTCGGGCACAACCTGTTCAAGGGCTGAGCGGCGGGCCCGGAACCCCGGAGCACGCGGACGGTGTCCCCGGCCGCGCCGGCCGGGGACACCGTCTGGCGGGGCCGGGGACACCGTCCGGCGGGGCCGGTCAGGTGGCCAGGCGGTGACGGCCCGGACCGGGCGTCCGCCAGCGCACGAACACGCCGGCCAGGGCGACCAGGGTCGCGGCCCAGACGACGCTGAAGACGATCAGCATCGGCAGCCAGGTCACCTGGGAGGCGACGGCGCCGAGGCCGAGCGAGAGGCCGACCATGAAGACCACGGCCGTCGGGGTGAGACTGCAGAGCCAGTGCAGGACACGGTGCGCCCGGCTCGGACTGGCCGGCGCGTCGGGGCCGGTGTCCAGGGCCTTGTAGGTGATGAGGTCCATCGGCGATCGCCTCCGGGGAGGGTGAGGGGGAGGTCAGGAGGCCTTCCGGGGAGTTGCGGACTTCCGGGTCGTGGTCTTCTTCGCGGTCGTGGTCTTCTTCGCGGGGGCGCCCTTCCGCGCGGTGGTCCGCCCGGCGGCCTTCCCCGCGGGCTTTCCCGTGGCTGTTCCCCCGGTCTCTCCGGCGGCCCTCCCGGCGTCCGTGGTCCGCTTCGCGGCGGCCCGCTTGCGCGGGGCCGGCGCCCCGTCTGCGCCGTCCTCCTCCGCCGCTCCGGCCGGAGCCTCCTCGCGGCCGCGGCCCGGATGGGCGTCCTGGGCCTGCCGCAGGCTGCTGCGCAGCGCCTCCATGAGGTCGATGACGTTGTCCGGCGCCTCGCCCGTCTCCTCCTCGTGCGGCACCTCGACGCCCTGCAGCCGCGCCTCGATCACCTGCTGCAGCGCCTGCTGGTAGTCGTCGTGGAGCTGGTCGAGGTCGAAGTCCTCGGAGAGGGTCGTCATCAGCGAGCGCGCCATCCTCAGCTCCTGCGGCCGGACGGTGACGTCCTCCTCGGGCGCGATCCCGGCCGCCGGGCGGACCTCGTCGGGCCAGATGCAGGTCTGGAGCACCAGCGTGCCGTCGTGCACCCGGAGCACCGCCGGGGACTCCCGGGTGCGCAGCGCGATCTTGGTGACGGCGATCTGCCCGGACTCGACGAGGGCGTCGCGCAGCAGTGCGTAGGGCTTGGACGCGGCCTTGTCGGCGACGCCGACGTAGTAGGCCTTGGAGAACATCAGCGGGTCGATCTCGCCCTCGTCGACGAAGGCCAGCACGTCGATGATCTTCTTGCTGGGCAGCGGGAGGTCCGCGAGGTCGTCCTCGGTGAGGGTGACGGTCCGGCCGTCCGGCGACTCGTAGCCCTTGGCGATCTCCGCGTACGGGACCTCCTTCTCCTCCCGTTCGCAGTACCGCTTCATCCGCACCCGGCCGCCGTCCTTGGCGTGCACCTGGTGCAGGGGGACGTCGTGCTCCTTGGTGGCGGAGTACAGGTGGACGGGGATGGAGACCAGGCCGAAGCTGATCGTCCCCTTCCAGGTGGTCTGCATGGGGTCGCTCCTTCCCGGAGCCGTCCCGGCGGTCCGCGCCGGCCGGGAGCCCGGCCCCGGAGAGTTCCACTCTGCCCGGATTCGCCCCGATCGGCCACAGGATGCCCTCCGGGGGACGATGGGGAGGTGGAACGGAACACCGGACCGGCCGGGCCAGCCCCGGCGCCGGACACGACGACCTACCGGGTGCGGTACGTGCCGGCGGGCGCGGACGGCACCACCGGCGCGGGCGGCGGGTGCAGCGAGGCCGGCGGGGGCCGCGCTGCCGGTGCCCGGCGCCCGGCCGTCGCGGAGGTGACCGTGGTGCCGGGGTACTCGCGGGAGAGCGACATCCCGGCGATCCTGGCCGCCCGTCTGACCGGGCGGCCGGGGGAGGGGCGGCGGATCGTCGTCCTGGCGATCACCGAGGCCTGACCGCGCGGGCCCGACGGACCGGACCCGGGCGGCCGGACCCGAACGGCCCAGCCGGGCCCGGCCGGGCCCGGCCGCTCAGACCTGGAGCGAGGCGAGCGTGACGATGGTGATGTCGGACGGCGCGCCGACCCGGACCGGTGGGCCCCAGGCGCCGGCGCCGCGGGTCACGTACAGCTGGGTGTCGCCGTACCGCTCCAGCCCCGCGACGGTCGGGTTGGCGAGCTCCGCCAGGTAGTTGCCCGGCCAGAGCTGCCCGCCGTGGGTGTGACCGGAGAGCTGGAGGTCGACGCCGTGCCGGACGGCGTCGTGGATGGTGACCGGCTGGTGCGAGAGCAGGACGGCGGTGCGGGCCCGGTCGCGGTCGCCGAGCGCCTTGCCGAAGTCCGGGCCGTCGCCCTCCTCCTCCCCCGCGAGGTCGTTGACCCCGGCCAGGTCGAAGCCGCCCAGCTCCACCCGGGCGTTCGCCAGCGGGTGGAGGCCCAGCTCCCGGACGAAGTCCACCCAGGGGGCCGCCCCGGAGAAGTACTCGTGGTTGCCGGTCACGAAGAACGCCCCGTCACGGGCCCGCAGCTGCGCCAGCGGTTCGGCGTCCCGGCCGAGTTCGGCCACCGTGCCGTCGACCAGGTCGCCCACGACGGCGATCAGGTCGGGCTGCGCGCCGTTGATGGTGTCCACGATCCGCTGGGTGTGGGCGCGGCCGAGGATCGGACCGAGGTGGATGTCGCTGACCACGGCGATCCGGTAGCCGTGGGCACGGGCCGGCAGCTTGGCGAGCGGGACGGTGACCTGCTTGAGGCGGGGTCCACGCAGCACCCCGTAGGTGCCGGTGCCGACCACCGCGGCGGCGGCCCCGGAGGCGCCGAGCGCGACCGCCCGGGCGACGAACAGCCGCCGCTCCGGGGAGGGCACGGACGGCACGGGCGCGGCCCCCTCCGCCGCGGGCCGCTCGGCGGGCGGACCGGCCGGGGCCCCGGCGGTCACGGCGGACGTCGCGGCGGCCGACGGCCCGGCGGACGACGCGGCAGACGCGGCGGACGCGGCGGACGCGGCGGCGGACGGCGCCGTCACGGGTACGGCCGCGCGCCGGGCGGGCAGGCGCAGCAGGAGCGGCCGGAGCAGTTCGCCGACGGCCAGCGCGAGCAGCAGGTAGAGCAGCACCGGCAGCCACAGGTAGCCGGGCCAGGCCAGCCAGCGTTCGAGCGCCATCGGGAACAGCTGCCCGCCGACCACCGCGCCGACCGAGAGCACCGGCAGGACGACCGCGAGCACCGTTCCGGTCCTGCGCCAGCGACCGCCGGGCACCGAGACGTCGCGCACCAGCCGCCGCCACAGGTACCAGTGGGCGAGGGCCAGCACGGCCAGGACGAGGAGGGCGCCGAGCACCACGAGGACGATCATCACGCGGACAGTATGGACGGCCGCCGGACAACCCCCTCAGGAGGGCTCCAACCTGCTGGCGCTGCGTCAGATTTGAGCTTTCCGGCACACCTTTTCACCCGCTCTGACCTGGCCTTTTGCGTCCGCTGAGCGAACATTTGCCAAGGCCTTGTTCCGATACCCGGAGGGAGAAGTTAGGTTGCACCGCAATGCGCGGATCCGTCCCCCACCCTCCGGCGCTTCGAGCCGAGGGGCAGGCCCGCGCCGGAAAGGCACAGGGCACCCTCACGATGAGTGCGGACACCACCACCCGGGCCGGCTCCCCTCCGGCCGGCTCCGCGGGCACCGACGGCCGCTCCCCCGGCCACGGCCCCGGCGGCGACGGCCACCTCAAGGCCGGACTGAAGAACCGTCACCTCTCCATGATCGCCATCGGCGGCGTGATCGGCGCCGGCCTGTTCGTCGGTTCCGGCGCGGGCATCGCCACCACCGGCCCCGGCATCCTGCTCTCCTACGCGCTGGCCGGTGTGCTGGTCGTCCTGGTCATGCGGATGCTCGGCGAGATGGCCGCGGCCGACCCGCAGAGCGGCTCGTTCTCCGCCTACGCGGACCGGGCGCTCGGCCGCTGGGCCGGGTTCAGCATCGGCTGGCTCTACTGGTTCTTCTGGGTCGTGGTGCTGGCCGTCGAGGCCACCGCCGGTGCGAAGATCCTCAACAGCTGGATGCCGGGCGTCCCCCAGTGGGCGTTCGCCCTGATCGTGATGGCCGTGCTGACCGCGACCAACCTCGGATCGGTCGCCTCCTACGGCGAGTTCGAGTTCTGGTTCGCCGGCATCAAGGTGGTGGCGATCGCCGCCTTCCTGGTCGTCGGCACGCTGGCGGTGTTCGGCCTGCTGCCGGGCACCGACGCGGTCGGCACGAGCAATCTGACCGGGCACGGCGGCTTCCTGCCGCACGGGGTCGGCGCGGTGTTCACCGGCATGCTGACCGTCGTCTTCGCCTTCATGGGCAGCGAGATCGTCACCCTGGCCGCCGGCGAGTCGGAGAACCCGGAGAAGGCGGTCAGCAAGGCGACCAACAGCGTCATCTGGCGGATCGGCGTCTTCTACCTGGGCTCGATCCTGCTCGTGGTGACCCTGCTGCCGTGGGACTCCGACGCCGTCAAGGGCAGCCCGTACGTCGCGGTGCTGGAGCACGTGGGCATCCCCGGCGCCGGCCGGGTGATGGACGTGATCGTGCTGACCGCCGTGCTCTCCTGCCTCAACTCGGGCATGTACACCGCCTCGCGGATGGCCTTCTCGCTGGGGCAGCGCGGGGACGCGCCGAGGGCCTTCGCCACGGTGACCAAGCGCGGCGTGCCGCGGGTGGCGATCCTCTCCTCGGTCGTGTTCGGTTTCGTCGCGGTGTTCTTCAACTACACCTCGCCCGACACGGTCTTCTCCTTCCTGCTGAACTCGTCGGGCGCGGTGGCGCTCTTCGTGTGGCTCGTGATCTGCTTCTCCCAGCTCCGGATGCGCCGGATCATCGAGCGCGAGTGCCCGGAGCGGCTGACCGTCCGGATGTGGCTGTACCCGTACCTCACCTGGGCCGCGATCGGCATGATCGGGTTCGTGGTGGCGTACATGTTCACCGACGCCGACGGTCGGAAGCAGATGTACCTGTCGCTGGTCGCCGCGGCGATCGTGCTCGCGGCGTCGGCCGTGGTGGGCCGCCGGCGGCGGGCCGCGGCGGTGGCACCGGCCTCCTGAGCCGGAGCGCAGTACCGTCCGCGGGCACCGGGCCCGGGAGCCGTTGCGGAGGCTCCCGGGTGCTAGGGCCATGGTTCTACGACCAGGGCTCCGAGTATCGGTAGATCCGCGCATCGGTGACATCTGGCAGGGTGCCAGGCCGTCAGGAGCCGAGGTAGGTGAGGACCGCGAGCT
>NZ_JBHJRC010000243.1:0-12761 GCF_042261735.1 Kitasatospora sp. NPDC056327
CCGCCCGACTTCCCGTGCGCGGCCGCCGTCGCCACCGAACGCTCCCGGCGCACCTCCGGCCGGAGCGGGGGCGAGACCGCCGTGATGGTTGGTGTGTCCGGTCCGTCGCCCTCGACCGCTTCGAGGCCCTGGGCCCGACCCGCCGCAGGGCCCTCGGAGCCCTGGAACGCCGACCGGATCCTCGCCGCCCGGTCGGCGTCCCGCTCGGCGTCCCGGTCGGACGACCGGGCTACAGCTCGCGGAAGTACACGGCCACGGGCAGCCTGATGCACCCGAGGCTCTCGTACAGCGCCCGTGCCGCGGCGTGGAACTCGTCACCGCCGGTTCCGATTTCGGCGTACACGGCTCCGTGGGCCCGCATGTGGCCGAAGGCGTGCTCGCACAGATCGGTTGCCAGGTGACCACGGCGGTGGTGCGCGCCGACGGCGAGGAGGGTGACGGTCCCGCGCTCGCGGGCGGGGTCGATCTCCCAGCCCGCGAAGCCCGCGATCTCTCCGTCGAGGTCCGCGACCGCGACGTGCTTGCCGTGCTCCGGGGCGTGCAGCGCGGCGAGGAGAGCGCGGTAGTCCTCGCGCCACCGGCCGTGCTGCCGGGTGAAGACGAGCTCGCCGACCAGGGGCCGGAAGGAGTCCTCGTAGAACGGCCCGAAGGTCTCGATGGTGAGCCGGGTCAGCCGCGGAAGGTCACGCGGCTCGAAGCTGCGAATGATCATGAAATGCGCCTCTCGCCGAGGATTCGACAACCGGAGGAACAGGCATCGACGGGCTCGCTCGCGGCGAAGGTGTGCGGCGAGTGAGCCCTCAGTGGCGCAGGCGCCGGGAGGCGAAGCATCGCATGCACGGCAGGCTACCGAGCTCCTCCGCCGGGCGCAGGCCCTTTTTCGAGTCCCGGGGCCGCCGCCGCGGGCGAAGGTCGCACCGGCCCGTCCTTCATCGCCGGGCCGTGTGCGGTCCGCCTGTGCGAGGAGCTGTCGCAGGACGCCGACCGCCGTGTCGCCCAGGGGGCCGGCCGGCCGCACGGACTCCTGGCCGGGATCGATCCCGCCCGCCGCCCCGCACGGGGCGGGGCGGAGGACGGCGGTGCCCGGCTCGGCACCCGGCTCAGGGGCCGGGGAGGATGCGGCGCGTTTCGTAGGCCCACATCGCGATCTCGACCCGGTTGCGGGCGCCGAGTTTGGCCATCAGGCTGGCCAGATGCGTCTTCACCGTGCTGAGGCTGATGTGCAGCGCATCGGCCACCTCGGTGTTGGTCAGTCCGCGGGCGACGGCCAGGAGCACCTGCTCCTCGCGGGCGGTGACGGGGGAGACCGGCTGGGCCGGGGGCCGGCCGGCGGGCAGGTCCGCGAACGTCCGGAGCAGACGGACGGTGACGCTCGGCGCGATGAGTGCCTCGCCGTCGGACGCCGACCGTACGGCCTGGGCCAGGAGGTCCGGCCCCGTGTCCTTGAGGAGGAACCCGCGGGCGCCGGCCCGCAGTGAGCCGTAGACGTACTCGTCGAGGTCGAACGTGGTGATGACGACCACGGCCAGCGGGTCGGCGACGCCCGGGCCGGCGATCAGCCGGGTGGCCTCAAGCCCGTCGAGCACGGGCATCCGGATGTCGAAGAGGCAGACGTCGGGGCGCAGTTCGCGGGCCAGACGCACCGCCTCCCGCCCGTCGGCGGCCTCGCCGACCACCTCGATGCCGGGCTGGGCGTTCAGCATGATCCGCAGCCCGGCGCGGATGATCGTCTGGTCGTCAGCGACGAGGACGCGAATGGACACCGCTCCCGCTCCTCGTTCTCGGCAGTTCGGCGTCGACGCGCCAGCCCCGGTCGGCACCCGGACCGGCCCGGAGCGTGCCGCCGAGCAGGGTCGCACGCTCGCGCAGTCCGGTGAGACCGTACCCGTCGCGGCCCCGGCCGGTGCGCCGGCCGTCGTCGCACACGCTCACCCGTACGGTGTGCCGCTCCGCGGCGACCCGGACGACGAGCTCGGTCGCGTCGACCGCGTGGCGCAGCGTGTTGGTCACCGACTCCTGCACGATCCGGTAGACGGCGGCGTCCACGGCCGGGGGCAGCGCGTCCAGTTCGCCGTCGAGCCCCAGGTCGACCCTGAGGCGACCGCCCGGCGTGCGCACCAGGCGCTCCAGATCCGCGACCCCGGAAGGCGGCACCGGCGCGGCGCCGGTCCCGCGGTCCCGCAGCGCGGCGACCATGGCGCGCATCTCCTCCAGGGTGCGCGCCCCTTCCTCCTCCACCCCCTCCAGCGCCCCGACGGCGGCGGACGGGTCGGTGCCGGCGAGCACCCGGCCCGCCTGAGCGATGATCACCATGGCCGACACGTGGTGGGCCACCGTGTCGTGCAGCTCCCGGGCGAGCTGCTCGCGCTCGCGGGAGCGCACCTGCTCCAGCAGCCGCTCGCGAGCGGTCACCCGGAACCGCACGGCGGACCCGACCACGCCGGGCAGCAGCAGGAAGACGAAGCCCACGACCTTCTCGACGACCGGGGTCCCGTCCGTGACGACACAGAGCGCGCCGACCGCGAGGATCACCGCGCCGCCCAGCACGATCTCCCGCCCCGATCCCCACCGGGGCAGCGCGTACACGAGCACGAGCACGACCGCACCGGTGTACAGGCCGACGGGCTCGCGCGGCGCGACGACGAGCGAGGCCAGCGGCAGCAGGGCCACCGAGCCGAACGCCAGCGTCACCACCGCCAGCGGGCTGGTCCGGCGCCACAGGGGCAGCACGCACAGCCAGACGGCGACCACCACCGCAACCGGCCGCCACACGACGTCCTCGCGCAGGGCGGCCTCCAGCGCCGCGGCGGCGAGGCCGGCGGTGAGCAGTGCCCAGTCCCGCCGGACCCGGGCGGGCGCGTCGGGCGGCCGGGGTTCGGTCCACAGGGTTCGCAGGTCGTCTCGCAGCACGTACTCAGCCTAGGGACGGCGGCGTTCCGCGCATCGGCCGAAAGGACGGGTCGTCAGTCCTTCCCGCGGCCGACGGATCCGCGGCCCCCGGGCCGATGGCACGGAGCGCCGTGACGGCGAACCTCGGCACCGGCGGCCGCACAAGGGCGGCCGACGAGGTGGTTGGAGGACCCGATGCTCTCGAAAGCCCTGCTGCGCCTGGGCACAAGCGCGGCCCGGCATCCCTGGCGGGTGATCGCGGCATGGCTGATCGCCGCCACGCTCGTCGTGCTCGCCGCCGTAGCCCTCGGCGGGCGGCCCGCGGACTCGATGACCGCTCCGGGACTGGACTCCCGACGGGCCGCGGAGCTGATCGAGCGGGCCGGCACCGGCCAGGAGGGGATGACCGCCCAAGTGGTCGTCACCCCCCTCGGCGACGGTGCGACGTTCCTCGACGACGACGGTGCGCGCACCGCTCTCACGCGCCTGCGGGCCGAGGTGACGCGGCTGCCGCACGTGCTGGGCACGGGCGACCCGGTGGGGGCGCTCGACGCGGGCGGGGACGCCGCCGTGCGCGGCGGCCTCGTCTCGGCCGACGGGCGGATCGCGGTCGTCCGGGTGCAGTACCCGGACCAGAGCCGGCTGTCGGCCGAGGACCTCGACGCCCTCGTCCGCCTCGGTGACCGGTTGCGGGCGGAGCTGCCCCTGCGCATCGAGATGGGCGGGAACCTCTTCTACGCGTTCTCCGGTGCCGACGGCGGCGTGAGCGAGCTGATCGGCCTTCTGGCCGCGGCGGCGATCCTCTTCCTGGCGTTCGGTTCGCTCGTCGCCGCCGCGCTGCCGATCGGCACGGCGGTCTTCGGGCTGACCGTCGGGGTCGCCACGATGACGGTGCTGGCGGGGGTGACGGACGTGCCCACCTTCGCACCGGTGCTGGGCAGCATGGTCGGGCTCGGGGTGGGCATCGACTACGCGCTGTTCGTGCTCGCCAGGCACCGCGAGTACCTCGCGGGCGGGCGACCCGCACGCGGCGGCCGGACGGGCGGTGGCGACGGCGGGGCGGCCCGTGGTCCTCGCCGGGGGCACCGTCGTCGTGTCGATCCTCGGCATGGCGGTCGCGAACGTGCCGTTCATGACGGTGGGCGGCCTTGCCGTCTCGATCGTCGTCCTGACCATGGTGCTGGCGTCGGTGACGCTGCTGCCGGCCTTCCTCGGCGCGGCCGGCCCGCGTCTGGGCCGGGCCGGGCGGATCGCCCGGGTACTGGGGGCGGTTCGACCGGTCCGCTCCGGCCGGCGGCGGGACGCGGAGGCGGCCACCGGCCCCGCCGCCGGGTGGCGGCGCTGGATCGGGCACGTCGGCCGGCACCCGGTGCCGTACGCGGTCGGCGCGGCGGGGCTGCTGCTGACGGCGACGTTGCCCGTGTTCGGCCTGCGCGTCGGCCTGCCCGACGACGGCTCGCTGCCTCCGAGCCGTACCGAGCGCCGGGCCTACGACCTCGTCGCCGAGGGGTTCGGCCCGGGCACCAACGGTCCCCTCGTCATCGCCGCGGACCCCGCCGGTGATCCGGGAGTGCTGGACCGTCTCGTCGCAGCGGTCACGGCGGATCCCGGCATCGCCTCCGTCACGCCGACGCGCATCGATCGGGCCACCGGCATCGCGACCCTCGTGGTCTTCGCGACCACCGGCCCGCAGGACAGGGCCACGGCCGACACCATCGCCCGGCTGCGCACCGGGGTGCTGCCCACGGCGATCGGGCCCGGCCCGGCCAGGGCCCACGTCGGCGGCGCCGCCGCGAGCCTGTCCGACGTGGGCCGACGCACCAGCGGGCGCCTGCCGGTGTTCGTCGCCGCCGTGCTGGCGATGTCGTTCCTGCTGCTGATGCTGGTCTTCCGCTCGGTCCTCGTACCGCTCAAGGCGGTACTGCTGAACCTGCTGAGCATCGGTGCGGCCTACGGCATCATGGTCGCGGTCTTCCAGTGGGGCTGGGGAGGCGTACTCATCGGGCTGGAGGCGACGGTTCCGATCGTGTCGTTCATCCCGATGTTCCTCTTCGCCATCCTCTTCGGCCTGTCGATGGACTACGAGGTGTTCCTCCTCTCCCGCGTACGGGAGGAGTACCTGCGCACCGGCGACAACGGCGCGGCGATCGTCGAGGGCGTCTCGGGCACCGCCCGGGTGATCACCTCGGCGGCCCTGATCATGGTGGCGGTCTTCCTGTCCTTCGCCGTCGCCGAGGACCCCTCCACCAAGATGTTCGGGCTCGGCCTGGCCACCGCGATCCTCGTCGACGCGACGGTCGTCCGCATGGTGCTGGTGCCGGCGACCATGACGCTCCTCGGCCGGGCCAACTGGTGGTTGCCGGGGTGGCTGGACCGGGTGCTTCCCCGGGGCCCGGTCACCGGCGAGGAAGCCGCCGGCGCCGCCGGCGCCGTGGGATCCGCGGGTGAGGCTCCTCGGTCACGGCCGGCCGGCCGTTGACCCGACTCGCGGCCCGCGCGCGGCCTCCGGCCCAGACCCTGTGCCGGGGCGTGTCGGGTCCTGTCGCATCGGGCGGCGATGCGTCGCCGTGCCGTCGAGGCGCGGGCCGGCGGCGTCGTGGTGGGCCCGAACTCCGTCGGCATCCCCTGCCTGTCTGCCTGCCCGCCCGAACGGCAGGGGTGCGTCCTCGAACCGCTGCCGCGGCCGCTCGGGGTACGGGCCGTACCCGCCGATCGGCAGGTACGGCCCGATGAACTCCCGTTCTGGTTCGGTCGGTTGTGCTCGCGTCAGGTCGGACCGCCCGTCGGGCCCGGCCGTGACACGAGGGCACGTCCCGCGAATCGATCACGACTGGACGGGCGCCGTTCGCGCGGATCCGGTGGGGTCGCCGGGGCCGGCCGGACGGGGAGGGAGGCGTGCGCTGCCGTGCGGGTGTCCGGCTTCCGGGTGGTCTGGCGGGACGGGTGGGGGTGTGTTCCCATCGGCGGCAGGGGCGGGCGGGGGGCCTGCCGGAGCCGAGAGGGGTCGGGTTCGCATGGACGAGGAACCGTTGGAGGGGCAGGCCTTCCGTACGGTCGAGGCCGAGGACGCCCCGGTCGTCCTCGCCCCGGACGGCGCCGTGGTCCGGCCGCTGCTGGCGCTGGACGGCCGGGGCAGCCAGGCCGTCTTCGAGCTGGCCCCGGGGGCCGTGACCAGGGCGGTGTCGCACGCGACGGTGGTGGAGCTGTGGCACGTGACGGCCGGCAGCGGGCGGATCTGGCGGCGCCAGGCCGGCCGGGAGGCCGTGGACGTGCTGCGGGCGGGGACGTCGGTCTCGGTGCCGCTGGGGACGGCGTTCCAGTTCCGGGCCGACGAGGACAGCCCGGGTCCGCTGCGGATCGTCGCGGTCACGATGCCGCCCTGGCCGGACGGCTCGACCACCGAGGCCCGCCCCGAGCACGGCCCGTGGCGGCCGACCGTGGACTGAGGCGGGTGGGTCGAGGCGGGTGGACCGAGGCGGGCGGACCGAGGCGGGCGGGTCGACCGGGACCGTGGCCGGCGTCTCCCGGGGATCTGCGGGAGCCGCCGGCCGTTCACGCACGCCGGGGGTGCGGTGGGTCAGAGCGGCAGGGTCAGTTCCTGGCCGGGCTGGATGAGGTTCGGGTCCTCGCCGATCACCGCCCGGTTCCGCTCGTACAGTGCGGGCCAGCCGCCGGGGAGCGCGAGCACGCCGGCGATGCTGTCGAGCGTCTCGTCCGGGCGCACCGTCCACGTGCCGGGAAGCCCGGGCCGGCCGGTGCCGTCGGCGGTGTCCGTGACGTCGGCGGTGTCCGTGCTGTCGGTGGCGTCGGCCTGCTCGGCCGGGGGCGGTGCGGCAAGGGAGCCGGAGGGAGTGCCCGCGTCCGCCGACGGGCCGCTCCCGGTCGTCTCCTCGCCGTCGGTCGCCTTCGCGTCCACCGGGGGCTTCGAGCGGGCGGGGGCCTTCGGGGCGACGGACGGCCGTTCGCCGGCGCGGGCGGCGCGGGCGCCGCAGACCGGCCACGGGGCGAGCCCGCGCCGTGCGGCGAGGACGTCGGCGACGGCGATCTGCTGCTCGCGCCCGGCGAGGTCGGCGCGCGGGGCGTAGGCGAGGCCGCCGTTCTCCCGCCAGGTCGCCTGGTCGAACTGGAGGCCGCCGAAGTAGCCGTTGCCGGTGTTGATCCGCCAGTTCCCGCCGCTCTCGCAGGCGGCGACCCGGTCCCAGTCGATCCGGTCGCCCCGGTCGGTGCCCGCCCGGCCTCCCGCACCCGGTGGCGCGGCGTGCGCCGTGGGGGCGGCGAGGACGGCGGCGAGGGTGCACACGGCGGCGGGGAACAGGCGGCGCAGCTGCGCGGTGGGGGGCATCAGCGGCTCTCAGGTCCGGGGACAGGGGGCGTGCACCGCTGGGGAGCGGCGCGTTCCCACCGACGCACGCCGGGTGCGCCGTTCCGTCGCCGACACGGCGGTCGGGTCACCCGACCGGACGCGCACCACCACCCGCCCGGCCCCCGCCCGGGGAGCCGGGACGGCCCGCCGGGACGCCCGTCCCGTCCGTCGGGTCGTCCGGGGGTGGAAAGCGGCTCGCGCGCACACCCGTCGGCCGGAATCGTTGTACGGCGTCCGGGTGGATTCTCGACGGATCCGGGCCGCCTCTCATCGCTCACCCGTACGAATCTCCGGCGCCCGTCCGGAAGGACGACGGCCCCCCGGCGCGAACGCCGGGGGGCCGGGAGGAGCGAGCCCGAGAGGGGCGAGAACGCCGCAGGTCAGCGCTTCTTCTCGCGCTCGGCGGCAGCGGCGGCCTGCTTGCGCTGCTTCTCCTCCTTCTCGTGCTTCTCCTGGACCCGCGCGTTCTCCTTGCGGACCTCCGCCTGGATCGTGCGCTCGCGCCGGAGCCACTCCGGGTTCTCGTCGCGGATCGCCTCGATCTGCTCGGTGGTGAGCGCCTCGGTGATGCCGCCGCGCGCCAGGCCGGACGCCGAGACGCCGAGACGCGAGGCCACCACGGAACGCGGGTGCGGGCCGTTGCGGCGCAGGTCCTGGAGCCACTCGGGCGGCGTGGTCTGCAGGGCGGTGAGCTCCTCGCGGGAGATCACGCCGGACTGGAAGTCGGCGGGGGTGGCGCCGAGGTAGACCCCGAGCTTCTTCGCCGCCGTCGCCGGCTTCATGGTCTGCGTGGTCTTCTGCTTGAGCGATGTCATGGTCACCAGGGTAAGCGAGCGGCCGACGCCCCCTGTCACGGTCGGTAGCCTTGGGCGGGTGACAGAGATGCAGGTGACACCCTCGTTCCGGCTGGCGTACGTCCCGGGCGTGACCCCCGGGAAGTGGGCGCGCGTCTGGTCGGAGCGGCTGCCGGACGTTCCGCTCGCCCTCGTCGCGGTGGACGCCACCACCGGGGAGCAGGCGCTGCGGGCCGGCGACGCGGACGCGGGGCTGGTGCGGCTGCCGGTCGACCGGACCGGCCTGAGCGCGATTCCGCTCTACACCGAGACGACGGTGGTGGTGTTCCCGAAGGACCACTGGCTGGCGGCGGCGGAGGAGGTCACGCTCGCGGACCTCGCCGAGGAGGTGGTCTTCCACCCGCTCGACGACACGCTCGGGTGGGAGCGGCTGCCGGGCCGGCCCGCCATCGAGCGGCCGGCGACCACCGGGGACGCGATCGAGCTGGTCGCGGCCGGGGTCGGCGTGCTGCTCGTCCCGCAGTCGCTGGCGCGGCTGCACCACCGGCGCGACCTCACCTTCCGGCCGATGACGGACGCCCCGCAGTCCGGGGTGGCGCTGTCCTGGCTGGAGGAGCGGACCACCGACCTGGTGGAGGAGTTCATCGGCATCGTCCGGGGCCGGACGGTCAACAGCTCGCGCGGCCGCGGCCAGACGGCGGCCGGCGCCCCGGCGGCCGGCTCCGGCGGGGCCTCGGCGAAGCAGCAGGGCGGGTCCGGCAAGGGTGGATCGGGCAAGGGCGGGTCCTCCGGCAAGGGCGGGGCCGCGGGGGCGTCCGGCAAGGGCGGGGCGCAGAGGTCCACCGGCAAGCCGGGCACCGGCCGGTCCGCCGCCGGGGGCGCGGGGCGTCCGCGCGGCGGCTCGTCCTCCGGCGGCGCGGCGGCGGCCCGCCGGGGCCGCCCGAAGCGCCGGGGTTGACCTCCCGGACGGCCTCCGCTCGCCTGCTCCCCGCGCCCCGTCTGGGCGGTGCGCGCGGGGAGGGGTGCAGAAACGCTTCTTTGGCTCGCGCAGGAAGTCGGCCTGTCCGACTTCCTGCGCGAGCGCGGAGTTCCTGCCCAGGAAATATCTAGACCGGTCTGCATATTTTGATGGCCTCGGTGCGCAGGAAGTCGGATCGGCCGACTTCCTGCGCTGCAGGGTCTGGGATATGTAGACCGGTCGACATATTTTTCCTTGCGGGTGCCTGAGGGGGTCCGTGGGGGCTGAGGGGGTCCGTGCGGGTGGGGGTGCCCGGGGGGTGCGGCGCTCGCGGGGGGAGGACGGCTTCGGTGGGGCGCGTCGCTCGTGGGATGGGGTGCGTGCGGAGTCGCAGGTGGGGCGGGGGTTCGGCGGCGGGGGCTGAGGTGGAGCGGGTGGCCGTTCTCGGGGGGATGGTGACTGGTGACGGCGCCGGTCCCCGGGGAGCCGATCCTGGTCCACCGGCCTCAGCGGGGCTGCCGTGAGGCCGGTGGGGTGGTCGGCCGGTCAGCTGTTCGCGGGCGGGGTGTCCCGGTAGGGGGAGCGGGGCTGGGGGACGGTGTGGTGGGTGGTGGCGGTGATGCGGGGGGCCGCGGTGGTGGGGGCGCCGGGGGTCGGGCGCCAGACGCCGGTCAGGTCGATCCAGCTGTCGGTGGCCGGCGCGGGACCGTCGGCGTGGACCAGGATCCGCAGCCGGCGGGCGTCGGCGGCGCAGCAACTGGCGACCAGCCGGTTGAGGTACCACTCGCCGGGGCCGGCACCAGGGGTGACGAAGCCGGTCAGTCGGACGGGGCGGTCGGCGAGGCTGCGCTTCGGGTCGCGGCTGCGCGCGATGAACTCCGTCAGCGACAGCGGTGTCGCCGCGCTCACCGGGCCGCCCCCGGCGAGCGCGGCGGTGTAGGCACCGGTGTCGACGGTGGCGTCCGCGCCCTCGCGGGTGGCGGTGAACGAGCCGAGCGCGGGCGGGGTGAAGGCGAGCAGCAGCGCGGCCGGGACGGCCAGCAGCCACGCCACCCGGAGACCGTGCTCGTGGCCGTGGCCGTGGCCGTGGCCGTGGCCGTGGCCCTGGCCCTGGCCTTCGTGCCCGTCGGGTCCGTCGTGCGCGTGACCGTCGCCCCCGTGCGGGGCGTCGATCGGCGCGTGCCACACGGCGTTGCCCTCGGCGTCCCGGCGGAACACCAGGGCGGGCGGGCGTCGCCGCGCGGTCAGCCGCGCCGTGCCGCCCGCGACCCCCAGGCCGCACAGCACCAGCCCCGAGGCGATCAGCGGGAGCCTCAGCTCCTCCTCGACGTACTGCAGGAAGACGTCGCTGCCCACGGTGATCCGCAGCAGGGCCACCCCGAGCAGCAGGAGCAGCAGCGACGGCGCGAGCCCGCCGAACCGGGCGCGCAGGGTGCGGACGGCGGCGGTCACAGCAGGATCCCTCCGGTCAGGACGCTGGCGAGGACGGCGACGACGAAGGTCGCGGTGGAGAAGCGGCCGGCGAAGGCGCGGCCGAAGGAGCCGGACTGCAGGGCGATCAGCTTCAGGTCGACCATCGGGCCGACCACCATGAACGCCAGCCGGGCGGTGGGGGAGAAGCCGGTCAGCGAGGCGGCGACGAAGGCGTCCGCCTCCGAGCAGACGGCGAGGACGACGGCGAGCACCGCGAGCGCCGGGATGCCGAGCCAGGGCGAGTCGGAGAAGGTGCGCAGCAGGGACGGCGGGACGAGCACGTTGAAGGTGGCGGCCGCCGCCGAGCCGAGCACGAGGAAGCCGCCGGCGTTGAGGAAGTCGTGCTGCAGGCCGCGCCGGAACTCCTCCAGCGGGTTGCGTCCGGTGCCGCGCTCGGCGGGGCCCTTGGGCAGTCGCAGCCAGTCGGGGCGGCCGAAGGCGACCCAGAGCCAACCCATCACGAGTGCCGTGCCGAGCGAGGCCGCGAGCCTGGCGAAGACCATCTCCGGCGCGTCCGGGAAGGCGATCGCGGTGGAGACCAGGACCACCGGGTTGATCGCGGGCGCCGAGAGCAGGAAGGCGAGCGCGGCGGCCGGGGCGACCCCGCGCCGCATGAGGCTGCCGGCCACCGGCACGGACGCGCACTCGCAGCCGGGCAGCACCGCGCCCGCGACACCGGCCACCGGGACGGCCAGGGCCGGATTGCGCGGCAGCAACGCGGCGAAGGCGCGGGCCGGCACGAACGCACCGATGGCCGCCGAGACGACCGTGCCCAGCACCAGGAACGGCAGCCCCTGCACCACCACCGCCACCAGGATCGTGCGCCACGCCCGCATGCCGCCGGTGTCCCAGGTCAGGGCCAGCACCGGGACGGCGGCCGCCGCGGCCAGCAGTGCTCCGGTGCGCAGGCCCGTGCCCCGGCGGCGCGGCGGGGTCGCCGCCGGTGGCGCCTGGGGCTTCCGGACGCTGCCGAGACTCGTCTCCACCACGGTGACCGCTCCTCAGCTCGCCCGTCGCCCACCGCGGGTGGCGGGCGGACGACGGGTCCTGTCTGCTCACCGTCAGATGGTGAGCCCGGAGGCAGAGTAGCGTTGATAATCACTTTCATCTAGGGCCTTCATCCGCGAGTCGCACTCCGGTAGGGTCGCGTTCGCGGAGGGGCTCCTCCGAGAAGCCGGCGGGGCGTCAATCTGCTGTGCCCGGTTGTCGGTTGGGTCGTCGGGGTGGCGGCCCCACCGGCGGTCGCCCGGGCCGTCCGGGGCGTTCGGGGCGCCCGGCTGGTCCGGCGGGTGCGCCGGTCCGCCGGTGCGGCCGTGCGGCCGGTTCGCCCGGTCAGTCGTTCCGGTGGGCGGCCACGGTGTTCAGCAGCGCGGCGCCCCGCTCGGCGTCGTCCACGCTCACCGCGAAGTCCGCGCCCCGGCGCGGGGTGACCACCAGGCACTCGCCGCCGCGCAGCATCACCGTGGTACCCAGACCGCTCAACCGGTAGCCCCAGCCGCCCACCTGGGCAGGGGTGCGCCGCTCGGCCCGGGCCCCGGCTATCTCGGCCGGCGACCAGTGGCGGGACGGCACTCCCAGCGGTCCGAAGGTCACGGTCAGGCCCCGCTCGGAGACCCGGGCCTGGACGGACGAACAGACGGTTCCGGCCAGCGCGACGATCCCCAGCGGGGCGGCCGCCGCCCAGGCGGGGCCGCCCAGTCCGGCGAACCCGGCCACCGCGCACCCCGCCGTGCCCACCCCGGCGACGGCGGCCAGCAGGCCGAGCCACGGGTTGGCCGTCCGGGAGAGCCAGACGGCGCGTCGGCCGTCGGGCAGTTCCAGCCGGGGGCCGTCGGCGGCCGTCACGACGCGCGGGCCCGGGCCGCCGCGCAGGGCGAGGCGCCAGGCCAGCAGGCCCGCGCCGATCGCCACCGCCACGACCAGCGCCACCTCGGCACCCATCGGCCCGGCCTCCTGCCAGCCCGGCCGGTCCAGGTTGGCGGAGACGATCGACGCCTGGGCACCCGTCAGCAGCGCGCCGCCGAAGCCCAGTCCGGCCGCTGCCAGGCCCCGGGCCTGCGCCCCGCCGCGCCGCCGGGCGACGGCCGCCGCGGCGACCGCGAGCAGCCAGATCACCGCCGGCGAGAGCGCTGCCGCCGGCAGCGACATCGAACCGTCCGGCCGCGTTCCGTCCCAGTGCGTGGCGAGCGGTTCCGGCAGGCGTTCGCGAGCCGCCCACGGGAGTCCGAGCAGCAGGGCGAGCACCCCGAGGATCCCGACCGCCCGGGTCGCGGCCCGCCAACGG
>NZ_JBHJRC010000244.1:0-12687 GCF_042261735.1 Kitasatospora sp. NPDC056327
GCTCCGGGCGGCGCGGGCCGACCGGGCGGCGGCCCCGGGTCACGGCACCCGACCCGCGGTCATCCCGTCGCCTCCGCGGCGACGGCCGGTTGCGGTCGGGTCCGCGCACCCCAGCGGGCAAGGGACGGACCGACGGCGCCCAGTGCCGCGAACAGCACCGCCAGGAGCAGCCAGCCCGTGGCCCCGAGACCGAGCACCACCGTGGTGAGGATCGCGGGGGCGAGAGCCTGGCCCGCGCTGAAACCGAGACCGAAGACGCCCTGGTACTGCCCCTGTGCGTGGTCGGGGGCGAGGCCGAAGCCCAGGGCGAAGGCCGCCGACGACTCCCAGACCTCTCCCAGACTGTGGACGAAGACCGCGGCCAGGACCAGCCCGGCCGCCGCCCAGACAGGGGTGTACGCCGCGAGTGCCATCATCGGGCAGCTGACGAGGAAGAGCAGTCCCGCCGTGCGGAACGCCAGGCCGCCGTCGTGCAGGCTCTCGATGCGCGAGCCGATCCCGGTCTGCATCAGCACACAGAACAGGGAGTTGACGGCGAACAGCGCGGCCACCGTCCAGCGCGGCGCCTCGGTGTGCCCGGAGATCCAGATCGGCAGGAGCAGCGACACCACGGGGTACTGCAGTCCCATGGCCCCGTAGAGGGCGGTGAACGCGAGGAAGGGACGATCCGCGACGACGGGCCAGCGCCGCCGTCGCGGCGGCGCCTCCAGGACCGGATAGCGGGGCAGCAGGAGCAGAAGCACCGCGCACAGGGCGAAGCTCGCCGCGTTGCCGAGGATCAGGACGACGTAGGCGCCGCGGGTGTCCGCGGCCAGTGCCAGCCCGGCACCCACCGTTCCCAGCACGACACCGAGGTTGACGAAGGTGCGCAGCTTCGCCCGGAACACGGCCGGTCGCTCACCCCCGACCCGGACCACCAGCGCGCCCCACGCCGCCCCGCCGGCCCCCGCGGCGATCTGGTCGACCGTCGCGACGACCGTGAGCGCGGCCCAGCTCTCCACGAGGACGAGGGCCGCCATCGACACGGCCTGGACCGCCAGGGCCGCCATCATGACCGGGCGGGCCCCTCGCCGGTCCGCGAGGTGCCCGCCCGGAACCCCCGCGAACAGACCGATCACTCCGGCGACGGTGAGCGCGGCGCCGACCTGCGCCGCCGGCAGGCCCACGACCAGGGTGAAGTAGAGCGCCGACGCCGCGTTGAACAGACCGTTGCCGACCCGGTTGGCGAAACTGGCGGCGACCAGCACGCGCTCCGGCCCGCTGTCCCCCGCCATGCGGCCCATGCGGCCCATGCGGCCCGCCAGGTTGCCCTTGATCATGGACGGCACGCTAACAGCGTCACCGATCCGGCGGAAGCGGCACCGGGGACGCGCGTTCCGGTCCCGCCAGGGACCCGAACCAGGACCGCGCCGCTCCCGGGAGCCCGGCACCGAAGGATCGTTCGACGACGAGCGGTCGACGTGTCCGCGAGCGGTCGACGCGTCCGACAGCCCCCGCCGACCGCTGCCGACCGCTCGACGGCGGCCGGGGCCTCCCCGCGGCCCCCCGCCGCCGGACGACCCCGGCCGCGCTCGACGGCGGCGCGCTCCCGCTGCTCGATCCCGCACGCCGGTCCGCGCGCCGGGGCGACGGCGCGCCGCGGCGGGCGCAGGGGGCGCCGGGCACGGGCCCGGGCGCCGTCACGTACGCGGACGATGTGTGCACGGCGGGTGCGGCGGGCACCACGCCGACGGCATGTCCGGCATCTACTCGCCGACCGGGCCCGGCGCGGCGCACGGCTTCCGCGGTCGTCGGCCGAGGCCGGCCGAGGAGGACCGATGTATCAGCTCACCCTCTCCCTGTGGCGCACCTGCGTGCCCTTCGTCGTGGCGTTCCTCGTGGTGGAGGCCGCGCGGCTCGGCATCCGCCTGGACGACGCCTCCGTCACCTCCGCCCTGGTCACCGGCTTCGGCACGGTCTACTACGCGGCGTTCCGGTACCTGGAGCACCGGTTCGGCGCGCGCTGGGGCTGGTTCCTGGGGGCCGCCCGGCCGCCGTCCTACCCGCAGCCCGGGCCGGCTCCCGTTCCCGGGCCCGCCCCTGCGCCCGGGCCGGAACAGCCCGTACCCGCGCCCTCACCCGCACCCTCGCCCTCGCCCTCGCCCGGACCCTCGTCCGGGCGGCCCGCCCCCGCCCCCGCGCCGGCCGGCCCCGTCGCGGTGCCCCGGCCCGACGACCGGAACCTGCCCGAGGGCGGCTGACCGGCCGCACCGGACATCCGTCCCAGGGGTTGCGGAGTTCCCCATTCCGCAACCCCGAATAATGCGCCAGTAATACAATTCCAATCCCCCATAAAAGCCTTGACGAATTGCCACCGCGCACTGAAACTGAGCCTGCCGTCAATTCGCCAGGAGATCGCGGCCCGACCGCGACCGGAATCCGTCGACTTTCGGATTCCTCGGTGCACGAATCGGGCGGCACGAGTGAACGGAGGGGGATTTGCCGACGACACCGACCTACCCGGGCGTCTACATCGAAGAGCTGCCCAGCGGCGTCCGAACCGTCACCGCGGTGAGCACCTCGGTGACCGCCTTCATCGGGGCCACCCGGCGCGGTCCGCTCGACCAGCCCGTCACCGTCACCAGCTTCGCCGACTTCGAACGCCGCTTCGGCGGGCTCGCGGGCCAGAGCCCGGTCAGCTACGCCGTCCAGCAGTTCTTCCTCAACGGCGGATCGATCGGGGTCGTGGTGCGCGTCGCGGCGGCCGGCACCGGCACCGCCGCGGGCGTCACCCTCACCTCGACCCAGACCTCCACCGCCACCCCGGCCCTGGAGGTGACCGCCGTCGAACCCGGGCTCTGGGGCGCGGCACTGCGGATCGCCGTGGACTACCGGACGCCCACGCCGGCCGAGACCTTCAACCTCCAGGTCTTCGACACCTCCGGCGCCGTACGGGAGTCCTTCGCGGACCTGTCGGTGCGGGCCGCCTCCCCCCGGTTCGCCGAGGCGGTGGTGAACGGCGGCTCGGCGGTGGTCCGGGTGAAGGTCCTGGCGGAGAGCCGGCCGGACCCGGTGGGCACCGTCTCCAAGCCGTTCGCGGCCACACTGCCGGACCTCACCCACGAGATCCAGGTGAAGATCGGCGACGTCTCGCGCACCCTCACGATCCACGATCCGGCGGCGGACGGCCCCGCGCCGGCCACCGTCCCCGAGCTCGCCCTGCTGCTGGAGCGCAAGCTCCGCGCCCTGCCCGACGCCCCCGGCAGGCGGGCGTTCGCGGGCACCCGGGTGAGCGTCTTCGGCCGCCGGCTCCAGGTCGTCGCGGGCTCCACCGACCCGGCCGACGTGGTCCGCTTCCTCGGCGAGGCGGCCAACAACCTCGGCCTGGAGGGCTCGGTCGGCCCGCCGGTGCTGGCGCTCACCGGCGGCCAGGACGGCGCGGCGCCCGGCCTGACCGACCTGATCGGCAGCGAGGCCGGCAAGACCGGCATCCAGGCCCTGCGCGACGTGCAGGACGTCAACCTGCTGGTCCTGCCGGAACTGGCCGGCTACGCCAGTCTGGACGACGCCGTCACCGTCGTCTCCGCCGCCCAGGCGCTCTGCGCGGAGAAGCGGATGTTCCTGATCGTCGACTCGCCGCAGGCGTGGACGACGCTCGACGCCGCCCGGGCGGGTCTGTCCGCCTTCGACTCGGTGCGCAGCGACCACGCGGCGCTGTACTTCCCGCACCTGGAGCTGGTCGACCCGCTCACCGGCCGGCTGCGCGCCTTCCCGCCCTCGGGCACCGTCGCCGGGGTGATGGCGCGCACCGACGCCCAGCGCGGCGTCTGGAAGGCGCCCGCGGGCACCGAGGCCGGCCTGCCCGGGGTGCGCGCGCTGACCGTCCCGCTGACGGACCGGGAGAACGGCCTGCTGAACCCGTTCGCGGTGAACTGCCTGCGGACCTTCCCGGTGGTGGGTCCGGTGGTGTGGGGCGCCCGGACGATGGCGGGCGCCGACGCGCTCGGCTCGCAGTGGAAGTACGTCCCGGTGCGGCGGCTCGCGCTGATGCTGGAGGAGAGCCTCTACCGCGGCACCCAGTGGGTCGTGTTCGAGCCGAACGACGAGCGGCTCTGGGCGCAGATCAGGCTGAACGTGGGCGCGTTCCTGCACTCGCTGTTCCGGCAGGGCGCGTTCCAGGGCACGTCCGCCCGCTCGGCCTATTTCGTGAAGTGCGACAAGGACACCACCACGCAGGACGACATCAATCGCGGCGTGGTGAACGTCGTGGTCGGATTCGCGCCGCTCAAACCCGCGGAATTCGTGATCGTCAAGATCGAGCAGCTCGCCGGACAGTTCGAGGTTTAGGATCCCATGGTCGAGTTCACCGTCAATCCGCACCGGTTCGATCCGTACAAGAACTTCAAGTTCCTGGTCGTCTGGGACGGCCGGGTCGTCGCCGGGATCAGCAAGATCAGCCCGCTCAAGCGCACCACCGAGGTGGTGAAGCACCGCAGCGGGGGCGATCCGAGCGCGCCGCGCAAGTCTCCGGGCCGCACCGACTTCGAGGCGGTCACCCTGGAACGCGGGGTCACCCACGACCCGGAGTTCGACCGCTGGGCCAACAAGGTCTGGACGGTCGGCGCGGGCCGGGGGGCGGAGGTCTCGCTGCGGGACTTCCGCAAGGACCTGGTGATCCAGGTGCTCAACGAGGCCGGTCAGGTGGCGGTCGCCCACAAGCTGTACCGCGCCTGGCCGAGCGAGTACCAGGTGCTCGGCGAACTCGACGCCAACGCCAACGCGGTGGCGATCCAGAGCCTCAAGCTCGAAGTGGAGGGCTGGGAACGGGACGAGGAGACGCCCGAACCGGAAGAGCCGTCGTTCCAGCAGCCGGCCTGAGCGGCGACCGATGGATCGCACCGGGGCGCACCTCATCGGACCGGGCGAGCTCCTGGCCACCTGGGAGGCCGGGCTGACGGCCGGCCGCACCGGGCGGGCCCTCCTGCTGCACACCGTCGCCCGGCCGGGCGCGGGGGCGGAGGAGCTGCTCGCCGTGCCGCTCGGCGAGCGGGACGCCGAACTGTTCGGCCTGCGGGCCGCGTTGTTCGGCGATCGGCTCACCGTGCGGGTCGGCTGCCCGGGCTGCCCGGAGGAGATGGAGTTCGCCTTCGACGCCGGGCAGTTGCTCGGCGTCGACCTGCCCTCCGGCGCCGACCTGCCCTCCGGTACCGGGCAGCCGGCAGTGCCGGGGACGCCGGAGGGGTCCGGGTCGTCCACCGGAGCCGGGCCGCCGTCGGACGGACCGCTGCGGGTGGAGCTGGACGGCTGGCGGGTCGGCTTCCGGCCGGTCACCCCGGCCGACCTGGCCGCCGCCGAGCAGGCCCCGGCGGACGAGGCCCGGGCCGTCCTGCTGGAACGGTGCGTGCTGACCGCCGAGCACGGCGGGGAGCCGGTCACCGCCCGGCAGCTCCCCGAACCGGTCCAGCGGCGGATGGCCGAGGCCGCGGCCGCCGCCGACCCGTGCTCGGACGTCCGGCTGAACCTCAGCTGCCCCGGATGCGGCCGGCCCTCCCTCGCCGAGCTGGACATCGCCTCCTACCTCTGGGAGGAGCTGGACGACTGGGCCCGGGCCACCCTGCTCGACGTCCATCTGCTGGCCGCCGCCTACGGGTGGAGCGAGCCCGAGGTCCTGGCGCTCAGCCCGCTGCGCCGCCGCCACTACCTGGAGCTGTGTGCCGATGCCTGACCACTTCGACCGCCTGGTGGCGAAGGCCGACCCGGCCCCGGACCGGGCCGCGGTCCGGGTGCGCCCGCGCCTGCCGGGGCCGTTCGAGCGGACCGGCGCGCCCGGAGGCGGCACCCGCCCCGCCCCCGGCGGGGAGACCACCGTGCCGGGCCCGCCGGAGGGACGGACCGTCTCCGCGCCGCTCCGCCCGCCGGTGACCGCACCGCGTCCGACGGCGCCCCGCGGAGGGTTGCGGCCCCCCGCCGTCGGCCGCCCGGCGGCCGACGCACCCGTCCTCCCCCTGCCGCGCACCCCGCTGCTGGTCGCACCGCCGACCGCACCCGCCCTCCCCGCTCCCGCCGCCGCCCCGCTGCCGCCGCCCGCGGCGGCCCTCCCGGCCCCCACGGTGCCCACCGCCGGGCGGGCCCGGACGGCCGGGTCCGGGCCGGCCACCGGCGCACCGCCCGCGGCGGCCCACCCCGCCGCGGCACCGACGGCCGGGCGACGGGCCGGCACCGCCGCCGCCCCGGGCCGCTCCCCCGGGACCGGGTCCGCGTCCGGAACCGCGAACCGTCGGCGGCGGCCGGCCGAGCGGGTGGTGCGGGTGCAGATCGGACGGGTCGAGGTCAGGGCCGCCGAACGTGCCCCGGCCGGGCAGCGCGGCCGGGCCGCGGCCCGGCCGGCCCCGGCCCTCGCCCTGGACACCTACCTCGACCGGGAGCCGTCATGACCGAACGGGCGGGCCGATGAGCAATCACCTCGCGATCGCGACCGTGAGCGAGGCGCTGCGGCTGCTGATCGTCCGCGCGCTCTCGCCGGACATCCCGTTCGCCGTCGAGGTCGGCACCCGCAAGCCGCCGACCGACCCGCCGGCCGACCCGACCATCACCGTCTTCCTCTACCAGGTCACTCCCAACGCCGCGCTGCGCAACCGCGACGCGCCCACCCGGACCGCCGACGGCACCGTGCTGACCCGCCCGACCGCCGCCCTCGACCTGCACTACCTGATCAGCTGCTACGGCGAGGAGTCCCAGCTGGTCGGCCAGCGGCTGCTCGGCTGCGTGGTCCGGGCGCTCACCGAGCAGCCGGCCCTGTCCCGGCAGCTGATCGAGGAGGCCGCCGCCCAGCCGTACCTGCTCGGGACGGACCTGGCCGCCTCGCCCCAGCGGGTGCGCTTCACGCCCGCCACCATGGACGTCGACGAGCTGTCCAAGCTGTGGACCACGCTGTTCCAGACGCCGTACGCGCTGTCCGTCGCCTACCAGGCCACCGCCGTCCTCGTGGAGGGCAGGACCGACCCGGCGGCCGGCAAGCCGGTGCTGCGCCGCACCGTGCGGGCGGTGCCGTCCCGCGGGCCGGTGGTCGAACGGGTGCTCTCCCGGCCGGCCGGATCCCCGGACACCCCCGAGGAGGGCCCGGTGACCAAGGACCGGGAGCTGGTCCTGGAGGGCTCCGGCCTGCGCGCGGACCTGGTCGTCGCCGGGCTGACCGTGACCGGGCTGGGCGAGCGGCGGGTGACGCTCGGTCCGGACGCGGTCCTGGACGACCGCCTGGTGGTCGCCGTGCCGGAGGACCTGCCGCCCGGCGTGCACCGGGTCAGGGTGCTGCACGGGCTGGCGCTGGACGGCCGGCCCGCCGCCGAGCACCTCGCCGTGGAGTCCGCCGCGCGCACCTTCGCCCGGCAGCCGCGGATCCTCCTCCCGATCGGCACGGCGGACCGCCGGGAGGGACCGGCCGGCGTCTCGGCCCGGCTGGACGTCCGGCTCGACCTCCCGCTCCGCGACGACCAGGAGGTCCTGCTGCTGCTCGACGAGTTGCGGCCGCCGGAAGGGCGCCCCGGGGCGAGCCACCGGTTCCGCATGCCCGGGCCGCCGCGGCCGCGCCCCGACCCGTTCGAGGTCCGGGTGCCGGTCGTCGGCGTACGGGCGGCGGTGTACCTGGCCCGGGTGCAGGTGGACGGTGTGCCGAGCGAGTTGACGGTGTCCGGCGACGGGTCGTTCGGCGGCCCGGTCGTGGACCTCACGGACTGAGCGCGAGAGGGGAGGCGGGATGAGCACGCTCCGGGGGCAGGGCCCCGACGGTCCGGCGGACGAGCCGCACCTGCGGTCACTGGCGGCCGCGGTCGCCGCCGTGCTCGCCCGCGTCGACGCGCACGTGGCCGTCCGGAGCGGCCGTCCGGCGGCCGCCCCGCCGACGTCCGGACCGCCCGCACCC
Organism: Kitasatospora sp. NPDC056327; assembly: GCF_042261735.1. Classification (NCBI taxonomy): domain Bacteria; kingdom Bacillati; phylum Actinomycetota; class Actinomycetes; order Kitasatosporales; family Streptomycetaceae; genus Kitasatospora; species Kitasatospora sp. NPDC056327. The sequence goes on from NZ_JBHJRC010000244.1 coordinate 7,898, forward strand.
GGACCGTCCGCGCCCGAGCCGCCCGAGTTGCCCGGGCAGCGGCCGCCCGTCACCGCCCTGGACGTGGTCACCGCCTCCTTCGGGCTCACCCCGTTCGAACGCGAGGTCCTGGTGCTGGCCGCCGCGCCCGCGATCGACCCCACCGCCGACGCCCGGTGCGCGGCGGCGGCCGGCGATCCCGGGCGCGCCCACCCGACGTTCTCGCTCGCCCTCGCCGCGCTGGAGCGGCCGCACTGGAGCGCGCTCGCCCCGGTGGGGCCGCTGCGCCGGTTCCGGCTGGTCGAGCCCGAGGACGAGACGGCGCTCACCGCCTCCCGGCTGCGGATCGACGAGCGGGTGCTGCACTTCCTGGTCGGCGTGCCGTACCTGGACGTCCGGCTGCACGGTCTGCTCACCCGGGTCGGGCCGCCCGGCGGGCTGCCCGACCCGCACGAGCGGTGCGCGGCCCGGCTGGCCCGGGTCTGGACCGCGGCCGAGCCGGCCGGTCCGCCGCACACCGAACTGACCGGTGCCGACCGCCGCACCCGCTGGGAGGTCGCGGCGGCGGCGGCCGACCGCGCCGGGCTCGGCCTCTACGCCGTGCACCGGGACGACCTGCCCACCGGGCCCGCCGAACGCGAGCGGCTCGCCCGGCTCTGGCAGCGGGAGGCGATCCTGATCCCGGCCGCGCTGCTGGTCGAGGCCGGCGAGCCGGCCGGGGAGCGACCGCACGCCCGCCACGGCGCGGAGGCCTTCCTCGCGAGCCTGGCGGTGCCGCTGGTCGTGTCCGGCGACGAGCCCCCGCCCGCCGGCGCCCCGGACCGCACCCGGGTGACCGTCCCCCCGCTGGGCCCCGAGGACCAGCTGGCGGTCTGGGCCGCGGCACTGGACGGCGCGCCGGGCGTCACCGACGGCGGACTCCGCGCGCTGGCCGCGCAGTTCTCGCTTCCCGGCCATCTGATCCGCTCGGCCGCCGCGACGGCCCGGCGGGAGGCCGCGTCCCCGGCCGGCCGGGAAGCCGGGCCCGCGACCGACCGGGGAGCCGGACCGACGACCGGGCCGGAGGCCGGCGTCGCTGGGGAGGGCACCGGGACCGCCCGGGACATCACCGCGCTCGCCTGGCACGCCGGGCTGGCGGAGGCCCGGATGTCCCTGGACGAGCTGGGCCGGCGGGTCGAACCCCGGGCCGGCTGGGAGGACCTGGTGCTGGAGGAGCGCCAGCGCGCGACGCTGCGCGAGATCGTCGCCCACGTCCGCCGGCGCGGCACGGTCTACCAGGAGTGGGGCTTCGAGTCGGTGCTGCGCCGGGGCCTCGGCGTCACCGCGCTGTTCGCCGGCGGGTCGGGCACCGGGAAGACGCTGGCGGCCGAGGTCGTCGCCGGACAGCTCGGCGTCGACCTCTTCGTGATCGACCTCTCCCAGGTCGTCAGCAAGTACATCGGCGAGACCGAGAAGAACCTCCGCCGGGTCTTCGACGCGGCCGAACGCGGCGGCGCGCTGCTGCTGTTCGACGAGGCCGACGCGCTGTTCGGCAAGCGCAGCGAGATCCGGGACAGCCACGACCGCTACGCCAACCTTGAGGTCAGCTACCTGCTGATGCGGATGGAGGCCTACCGGGGCCTGGCGGTGCTCACCACCAACATGAAGAAGGCGCTGGACCCGGCCTTCATGCGACGGATCAGGTTCGTGGTCGACTTCCCCTTCCCCGGGGTGCCCGAGCGCGCGGAGATCTGGCGGCGGGTCATCCCCGGCCGGACCCCCAGTCAGGGCCTCGACCCGGAGCGGCTGGCCCAGCTCACGGTGGCCGGCGGCTCCATCCGCAACATCGCGCTGTCCGCCGCGTTCCAGGCCGCCGACGAGGACTGCCCGGTGCAGATGCGGCACCTGCTGGCGGCCGCGCACACCGAGTACCGGAAGCTGGAGCGCTCGCTGACACCCTCGGAGGTGGGCGGATGGATCTGACCGGGGCGCCCGGGCGCGGGCCGGGGGACGCCGGGCCGAGCAGGGCCGGGCGGATCGAGGTGGAGATCGGCGAGCTGGTCCTGGACGGCTTCGCGCACGTCGACCGGGACCGGGTGGCGGAGGCGTTCCGGAGCGAACTGACCCGCCTGGTCGAGACGCGGGGCGTGCCGCTCGCGGCCGGCGGCGACCGCGTGCTGGAGCGGCTCTCCGGGCTGCCGCCGCTGCCGGCGGGCGCGTCACCGCGAAGGCTCGGCGAGGCGCTCGCCCGCGCCGTGCACACCGGGCTGTCCGGTGGCGGCCGGCCGGCGGAACGGGGGCGGCGATGACCCGGACCACCGCCGTGCGGGACTCCGCGCCCGGCAGCACACCGGGCAGCACACCGGGCACCGAGCCGGGCGCGGCCCGGCGCAGGACGCGCGCGCCGAGGGCCCGCACGCCCGAGCCGAGGGAGATCGTCTCCGGTGCCGGCCAGCCGCTCGACCCGGGCCTGCGGCGGGAGTTGGAGGCCCGGCTCGGGCACGACCTCGGCCGGGTCCGGGTGCACACCGACCGGGACTCCGCCGCGCTGGCCGAACTGCTCGGCGCGGACGCCGTCGCCGTCGGCCCGGACCTCTTCTTCGGCGAGGGCAAGTACCGGCCGACCGCCGAGGACGGCCGGCGGCTGCTCGCCCATGAACTGCTGCACACCGTCCAGGCCCCGCATCCGCTCGGTGCGCTGCGGGCCGGGCGCGACCTGGGCGCGGTCAGCCTGGCGCAGGACGCGGCCGAGCGGGAGGCTGAGCACGGTGCGCGCGGCGAGGGGCCGGCACCCGCGACGCCGGGTGCCACGCCGGGCTGGCTCCGCTACGCCACGGTCGACGCCGACCGGTTCCGCACCGAGCGGCTCGACCCGGCCACCCTGGTGGACCGGCTGGCGGCCGGCATCCTGCGCTCGCTGCGCGGCGACCCGACCGACGCGTCGGGCCGGGTCCGCCTCCAGCTCGCGCGCTTCGCCCCGGAGTTGCAGGCCTCCGTGCTCGCCCGACTGGCGGACCGGCTGCCCTCCTCGGACCACACCCGGTTGCTGGAGCTGGTCGAGGCGGCCGAGCACCGCCCGGCCGACCAGGACAGCGCGCGGACGCCCGCGCCGGTCACCGAGGGCACCGGCCCGGCGACCGGGCAGGAGCCGGAGGAGAACGGAGAACCTGCCCAGGAGAGCGACCGGCCCGACGGCGCGCAGGGGCGGCCCGGCCGGAGCCCGGAGCAGGACGGCGCGACGGGCGACGAGGACCACCCGGCGCACCAGGACCAGGACCAGGACCGGCAGGAGAACCAGGAGCAGGCCCAGGAGAAGGCCCAGGCCCAGGAGCAGGAGCAGGAGGAGACCCGGCCTGCACCGCCCGAGGAGAGCACGGCCGCCCCGGACGCCACCGGGGCGGCCCCCGGCGCGGTGCCGGAGGAGCCCGCCCCGGCCGACGGGACCGCTCCGCCGGTGGCGGGACCCGCCACCGGCGCGGCCGATGCCGGGCCGCCGGACGCCGCGGCCCAGCCCTCGGACGGGACGACGCCCCGGGAACCGGCCGCCGTGCCGCCGCAGCAGCCCGCGCCGGCCGAGCCCGGGCGGCTGGAGGCGATCGCCCAGGCCCCGGACAGCCCGCTGGCACAGCACGGCCTGCTGGAGGGCGACCGGCAGCAGGACGGCGTCCGGGACGAGGAGCGGCCGTTGGGCCTGGAGCCCGGCGCGGACGCCGAGGTCCACGACACCCCCGGAGCGGACCGGGACCGGCCGCCGGAGCCGACCGCCGGGGACCAGGAGCTGCGGCCGGGGGACTTCCTGCCGTCCTCGGACCCCGATCTGTCCGCCGTCCCGACGCTCGACCGGACCTCGCCGTCGGCGGACGGCCCGCCCGCCGGGAGCGCCGGGGCACCGGCGCTCCCCGAGCCTCCCGCGACCAGGGCCGACCGGGTCGAGGGCGAGCGCGGGAACGGCCCGGACGGCGACGCGGAGCCGGCGGCCCCGCCCGGAACGGCCCCCCGGGCCGCGGAGCCCCCGGACGCCGAGGACCCGGACGCCGAGGACCGGGAGGAACCCGGCCTCCGGCCGGAACGGCCGGTCGCACAGGAGATCGGTCCCGATCCGTTCCAGGCCCCGGCCCGCGCCGCCGGACCCGCCGCCCCGGAGTCGCCTCAGGAGCGGCCGGAGCGGCCGGAGCAGGAGGAACAACCGGAGGCGCCCGCGGCGGAGCCGCGCGAGGCCGAGCCCGCGTCCTCCTCCGGGCCCACCACCGCCGAACCCGCCGAACCCGAACCCGAACCCGAACCCGAGCGCACGGCCGCCCCCACCGCACCGGGCCCGGTCGGCGGCGACGGCCCGGACAGCGCGCCCGGCGTGGCGACCGGAGCCGCTCCCGACAGCGCGCCCGGCACCGCACCCGACGCCGAACCCTCGGCGGCCGCCCCCGGTCCGGCCGCCGAGCAGGCCGACGCGCCGGCCGGACCCGGCGCCGGGCCCGCCCCGGACGCCTCCCTGGAGTCCGGCGGCGGCGCCTGCGCGGGCCCCCAGCAGCCCACCACCGAGGCGGAGCCGGACGGGGCCGGCGGGGCCGGCGGCGGCGCCTGCGGGACCGGGGGCGCCGCGGGCGCGGCCCCGGCCGAGCGCGCGGAGGAACCCGCCCCGCCCGACGTCTCCGCCCAGGACCCGCAGGCCGCGCTCGCCACCGCCGGGAGCCTGCGGCCGGACCGGATGGCCGTCGCGCTGGACGGCGTGGACGGCTCGGTGGACCGCACCGTCGGCGAGCGGCACGCCCGGCTGCGGGCCGATCCGCCCAGCGTCCGCCGGCCGTCCGGTGCGCCGGACACCTGGTCCGGCG
>NZ_JBHJRC010000245.1:0-12666 GCF_042261735.1 Kitasatospora sp. NPDC056327
GGTTCGCACCGGCCGGGGCCCTCCGTTACCTGCCCTGCCCTGGGTCAGGTGATCGTGGTCGCTTCACCCCGGGGAGGGGTCAGGCGCTCTTGGCGTCCGCGAAGCGGGCCGAGACGTCCTGCCAGTTGACGACGTCCCACAGGCGGGTGACGTAGTCCGGGCGGACGTTGCGGTACTGCAGGTAGTAGGCGTGCTCCCAGGCGTCGAACGCCAGCAGCGGGGTGGTGCCCTGGCCCACGTTGCCGTGGTGGTCGTAGACCTGCTCGACGATCAGGCGACCGGCCAGCGGCTCCCAGGAGAGGATGCCCCAGCCGGAGCCCTGCACGCCGGTGGTGGCGTTGGTCAGCTGCTTCTTGAAGGCCTCGAAGCTGCCGAAGTGCTCGGTGATGGCGTCGGCCAGCTCGCCCTCGGGGCGGTCGCCGCCCTCCGGGGAGAGGTTCTGCCAGAACAGCGAGTGCAGCACGTGGCCGGACAGGTGGAACGCGAAGGTCTTCTGCAGGCCGACCAGACCGCCGAACTGCTCCTTGTCGCGCGCCTCGGCCAGCTGCTCCAGGGTGTCGTTGGCGCCCTTGACGTACGCGGCGTGGTGCTTGGAGTGGTGAAGCTCCAGGATTTCCGCGGACATCGCGCGCTCCAGCGCGGAGTAGTCGTACGGCAGGTCGGGAAGCGAGTAGGTGCCCATCAGGACACGGCCCCTTTCGGCGAGTTCAACGTGACGATCGTGCCGGGTCAACACTATTGCGTATCAGTTGCAGAAACGAACAAGGGGCTCCTGCATATTCCTCACGCCGCGCCCGTCACACCCCTGCCAGGTCAAGTCATGAGTGAAATGGACGAACGGTCATGACAGCCATCAGGGCGGCGGGCACCGGGAGCGGTCGGACACGCGCTCGGCCGCCGGAGATTCCAGGACAAAGGACTCATTCGACGGGCCCCTGACAACGTTTCGGTTGCGGCGGGCGATTCTTCGATCACCGATCTTCCCAGCGCGCAGCAACATGTGCCATTTTACATGTCACACATCGAGCGGCCGCGCCCCAGTAACGCGGCCCTACGGCCCCGGAGGCCCCCACAGATGCGTCCCTTCCGGATATCCAAGGCCGACGCGCGCAGGCTCCCTGCGCTCGGCGCCGCCTTCTTCATCGCACTCGGCCTGTTCGCACCGCAGAGCCAGGCCGCCGGCGCCGGCGCCGCCACCGGCGCCACGGCCCCGGCCGGCGCCGCCTCGTCGACGCCGCGTTCGATCCCGGTCCCCAAGTCGCCCGACGCCAGGAGCGCCAGCCCCTTCAAGCTGTCCGCCCAGGACAGCACCGGGGAGACGGCCCCGCCGGCCGCCCCGGCGACCCAGCCGGCCAAGGCCGCCAAGGGCTTCTCGGCCGCCGCCGATCCCTGTCCCGACCTCTCCGGAGTGATCAACGCCACGGGCGGCGCGCTGGTCCAGCAGCTCAAGGCCCTGCCCCGGGTCGACTGCACCTACCCGCTGTTCAACCTCACCGGCGACAGCGTGAAGGCCTTCCGCGAGGCCAACATGGTGACCGTCGCCAACGCCCTGCGCGACGCCTCCCCCGCCTACCCCGGCGACAACAGCACCAACATCGGCCAGCTGGTCCTCTTCCTGCGCGCCGGCTACTACGTGCAGTGGAAGTACCCGGCCGCGGTCGGCACCTACGGCCCGGCGCTGAACTCCGCGACCGGCGCCGCGCTGGACGCCTTCTTCGCCTCCGCGCACGGCAAGGACGTCACCGACGCCAACGGCGCGCTCCTCGTCGAGGTCGTCAAGGTGATCGGCCAGAGCGACACCCTCGGCCGCGAGGCCGGCGTGTTCAAGTGGCTGCTCGCCAACTACAACGGCGCCACCTGGCCCGCCCAGATGACCAACACCGTGGCGGAGTTCGACTGGGTCCTCAAGGACGCCTACGAGTCGAAGACCGACGCCGCCGGCTGGAAGGCCGCCCTCAAGGCCGACCCCTCCCTCCTCACCACCTGGTCCGGCTTCGTCACCCGCAACGACTCGCAGCTGAACCGCTGGGACGTCGTCAGCAACATCGGCCGCTACCTCGGCCACGCCCTGGCCGTGCCCGAGCTGCGGACCCCGCTGCGGCCGATCATGAAGGACCTGATCAACCGCTACCCGAACACCGGCCCGACCGCCCCGATCACCATGAACCTGGGCTGGGCCACCCGTCAGTTCGACAAGGGCCACTGCGCGGACTACGGCATCTGCGACCTGAGCACCCGCCTGATGCCGGTGATCCTGCCGATCCAGCGCGTCTGCAACGACGGCCTGAAGATCAAGGCCCAGGACATGTCCCCGGCCCAGCTGGACACCACCTGCACCAGCCTGATCAACCAGGACGCCTACTTCCACCGGATCATCGGTGACAAGGGCGCCATCCCCGGCGACGTGAACACCAACCTGGAGGTCGTCGCCTTCGACGACTACGACCAGTACGCGCTGTACGCCTGGGCGTTCTACGACATCGACGTCGACAACGGCGGCATGTACGAGGAGGGCAACCCGGCCGTGGCCGGCAACCAGGCCCGCTTCATCGCCCACGAGGCCTCCTGGCTGCGGCCGTCGTTCTCGATCTGGAACCTCAACCACGAGTACACCCACTACCTCGACGGCCGCTACAACATGGCCGGCGACTTCGAGGCCAGCCAGACCACCCCGACCATCTGGTGGGTCGAGGGCATCGCCGAGAACATCTCCTACGGCTACCGGGGCGAGCGCAACGCCGACGCGATCGCCGAGGCCGCCAAGAAGACCTACAGGCTGAGCGAGCTGTTCGACACCGTCTACGGCCAGACCGCCGACGCCGACGAGAACTCCAACCGGGTGTACCGCTGGGGCTGGCTCGCCGTCCGCTACATGCTCCAGGAGCACCGCTCCGACATGGAGGCCGTGCTCACCAAGTACCGCGCCGGTGACTGGAACGGCGCCCGCGCCGTCCTCAAGACCACCATCGGCACCCGCTACGACGCCGGCTTCGACGCCTGGCTGACCAAGTGCGCCACCAACGACTGCGGCCCGCTGCCGGAGGCCCCCACCGGCCCGGTCACCCCGACCACCCCGGTCTGCACCATCGCCGACACCCGGCAGTTCGACAACAACTGCCGCCGCGACAACCTGACCGCCACCGCCGGCAACTACAGCTACCACTTCATCAACCTGCCGGCCGGCGTCAGGACGCTGACCATCACCAGCAGCGGCGGCACCGGCAACGCCGACCTCTACTACGGCGGCGCCAACTGGGCCACCACGGGCAGCTTCCTCGCCAAGTCGGCCAACGCCGGCAACACCGAGACGCTGACCATCACCAACCCGCCGGCCGGCTGGGCGTTCTTCAGCCTCGCCGCGCAGCAGGACTTCGCGGGCGTCACCCTCACCGCGCAGTACCAGTAGCACCTCCCGGTACCGGCGGCACGGTCCGGTACCGGAGGCAGCACATCCTGAACGAGGGCCCCGCCGGTGTGCGTCCGGCGGGGCCCTCCGTCGTCGCCCGGTGCTCCCGGAGCACCGCCTCCCGGAGCACCGCCCGCGAGGGCACCGCCTCCCGGAGCACCGCCTCCCGGAGCGGCACCTCCTAGAGCAGCGCCTCTAGAGCAGCGCCTCCGGAGCGAGGCGGTGGACGCCGGGGAGGTGGGTGTCCAGCTCGCCGGGCTCGAAGCGGCACATGCCGACGGCGTGCCAGAACTCGCCGGCCACGTCGCCCTCGCACTTGTAGGCGCCGGAGGGCAGCAGGGCCGCCCAGCCGTCGGGGGCGCCGAGCAGGGTGGCGAGCGCCGTCGGGCGGCCGTCCTCCGGGACGCGCCAGAGCCGGACGGTGCCGTCCTCGCCACCGCTGGCCAGCAGCGAGCCGTCCGGGCTGAAGGTGACCGCGAGGATCCGGCCGGTGTGACCGCGCAGGCCGGCCAGTTCGGTGCCGGTGAGCGGGTCCCAGACCCGGACCACCCGGTCGTCGCCGGCGGTGGCGAGCAGCGGGCGGTGCGGGTGGGCGGCGGCGGTCCACAACCGGCCGACGTGGCCGGTGAGCCGGTGCCGGACGGTGCGGTCCACCCAGATCAGCGCGGTGCCGTCCCAGGAGGCGCTGGCCAGCCAGGCGCTGTCGGAGGCCGGCGAGACCGCGTACACCCGGTCGGTGTGGCCGTCGAGTTCGGCCAGCACCCGCCCGGTCCCGATGTCGGAGATCCGCACCTTGCTGTCGTCGCAGCCGGTGAGCAGCTGGCGCCCGTCCGGGCTGAACGCGATCGAGCGGACCCGCCCGCGGTGCTCGCGCAGGGTGGTGAGGTGGGCTCCGGTGCGGCGGTACCAGATGCGGACGGTGTCGTCGTCGTTGGCGGTGGCGACCAGGGAGCCCTCGGCGCTGAACGCCTCCGCCCAGACGTGCTCGGTCTCGACGTCCATCTCGCGCAGGTACTCGCCGGTGCGGGCGTTCCACAGGCACAGGTCGCCGTCGTTGGTGGCGGTGGCGAGCACCGCGTCCTCGGGGCTGAACACGGCGGAGACCAGCCGGCTGCTGCGGCCGGAGAGTTCGCGCAGGTGGCGGCCGGTGGCGGGCTCCCAGAGCCGGACCGAGCCGTCGTTGCCGCCGGCCGCCAGCAGGGTGCCGTCCCCGCTGAAGGTGAGCGAGCCGACCCGCCGGCCGTGGCCGCGCAGCAGCTGGCGGCTGCGGCCGCTGGCCGGGTCCCAGAGCCGGACCCGGCCGTCGTTGCCGCCGGTGACGAGCAGCGGGTCGGTCTCCGCCTCGGCGCGGCCGGCGCCGGGCCGGAACCGGCAGGCCCAGACCGAGCCTCGGTGCTCGGGGGGCTGGCGGCGCAGCGGGGTGATCTCGCGCGGGCCGCCGCCCTCGTTGCCGCCGACCCGCCAGACCCGGACCCCGCCGTCGCTGTCGCTGGCCGCGAACCGGGTGCCGCCCTCGTCGAAGGTGACCTGGTAGATCTTGCCGGTGGAGTCCTCGGCGCGGCCGGCGGACGTGCCGTCCAGGGGGTTCCAGAAGCGGATCCCGCCCTCGGTGTCACCGCTGGCGAGCAGGTCGCCGTCGGGGTGGAAGGCGAGGGTGTAGATCCGCCCGGTGTGGCCCGGCATGCTGTGGCGCAGCCGGCGCCCGGCGGCCTCCCAGATCCGGACGGTGCCGCCGGTTCCGTCGTCGGGTCCGCCGTCGGCGGTGGCCACCAGGGTGCCGTCGGGGCTGAACGCGGAGCGGTAGACGGTGCTCTGGTGGCCGGGCAGGAGGGCGAGCCGGCGGCCGTTGACGGTGGACCAGAGGCGGGCGCCGCCGCCCTGGTCGCCGGTGACGATCTGGGTGCCGTCGGGGTTGAACACCGCGGTGTAGACGGGTGCGGCGTGGCCGGGGAGCCGGTGCAGCGGCTCCCCGGTGACGGTGTCCCAGAGGGTGACGACGCCGTTGAGGTCGCCGGTGGCGACCATCCGGCCGTCGGGCGAGAGCGAGACCGGCCAGACGCCGCCGGGGTGGACGTCGAGGCGGTGCCGGCACTCGCCGGAGACCGGGTCCCAGAGCCGGACGGTGCCGTCGGCGCTGCCGGTGGCGAGCACGTCGCCGGCGAACTTGACGACGTAGACGCGGCCGATGTGGTCCTTGAGGGTGCGCAGGGCGATTCCGGTGACGGCGTCGCAGACCAGGACGCTGCCGTCCTCGGAGCCGACCGCGAGCAGGTGGCCGTCGCGGCTGAAGGCGACCGGTTCGGGCAGCCGGGTGGAGCGGACGTCGAAGCCGTAGGGGACGCCGACCTCGGAGGGGCTGAAGCCCGCCTCGACGGGGAGCCCGGGGGCGATGGCGGCGGCGCGCAGTTCGGGGGCGGCCAGCACCTCGGCGTCGGTGACGGCGGAGATCAGCGCGGCGCGCTGCCAGCGGCTGCCGCGCAGCCGGGCGCCGCGCAGGTCGGTGCGGATGAGCCGGGCGCCGTGGAGGTCGGCGAAGCGCAGGTCGGCGCCGCTGAGGTCGGCGGAGTCCAGGCGGGCGCCGGCCAGCCGGGCGCCGCGCAGGTCGGCGCCGGCGAGGTTGGCGCCGAGCAGCCGGGCGCCGCGCAGGTCCGCGCCGAACAGGTCGACGCCGGACAGGTCGCGGTGCGAGAGGTCCTCCCCGGCCAGGGTGGCGCCGCGCAGGTCGGTGTGGGCGGGGACGCGCAGCCGGTCGAGGACCTTGACGGCGTTGAGCCGGGCCGACTCGGTGGCGGCCTCGCCGGCGTCCAGGACGGCGTGGGCCCAGCGCTGGCAGACCTGGTGGTCGGCGAGGTCGCAGAGGAACTCGACGGCGAGCCGGCTGAGCGAGCCGCGGGCGAGGAGGCCGTGGTCGCCGCGTTCCAGGGCCTCGGCGGCGGCGCGGGCGACCAGCCACTCCACCACCGAGCCGTGGATGAAGTGGAACATGCCCTCGTCGGAGCGGATCAGCAGGCTGCCGGAGCCGACCGCGTGGGCGACCTGCGGGGTGGGCATCCGGGTGTCGGCGAGACCGCCGAGCACGCCGGCGATGTCGACGATCTCGTCCAGCGGGACGGAGCTGCGCCGGCTCTCCCACAGGCGCAGCGCGAGCAGCGTGACGGCCTGCCAGAGCTGGTCGAGCCGCAGGCCGGGGGCGGCGCCGGGGCCGCCGTTGCCGCGTTCCTCCTCGAACCGCAGCCAGGAGGTGAAGACCTCCTGGTAGAGGCCGGCGGCGCTGAGGGCGCGGCCGGCGCCCGCGACGGCGCGCAGCCGGTCGTGGTCGAGGTCGGCGACGAAGCTGAGCAGGCGGGGGTTGCGGCACAGGGCGAGCAGGTCGGGGACGGCCTCCAGGAGCCGCATCCGGCGGTCGGCGGCCTCCTCGTCGCCGTACCGGTTGCCGAGGTAGCCGCGGATCTGGTGCGGGGTGAAGTCCTGGACGGCGATCAGCCGGCGCTGCGGGAGCAGGCCGACCCGTTCGCCGAGCGCGGTGAGCACCTGGTCGTGGGAGCTGAAGTGCTGGGTGCGGCTGGTGACCACGATCTTGGCGCTGTCGACGGCGGCGTCGAGCAGCACCTGGAGGTGGTCGGCGGCGCGTTCGTAGCTGACCCGGTTGACGAGTTCGTCGAAGCCGTCGAAGAGCAGGACGACCCGGCCCTGGCGGAGCATGTAGCGGAAGGCGCGCAGGTCGAGGGTTTCGATGCCGTGCTCGGTGAGGTGGGCGGCGACCAGGCCGTCCAGCGAGTGCGCCTTGTCGAGGGCGCTGAGCTCGATGAACAGCGGTGACAGGTGCGGGAGTTCGGCGGGGAGCCGGCGGGCGAGCTCGCGCAGGGCGAAGGTCTTGCCGCGGCCGAAGTCGCCGAGCAGCAGGACGAAGCGGCCGTGGTCGGAGTCGAGCAGCCGGAGCAGTTCGTCGACCAGGCCCTCGCGTTCGTCGCCGTTGGGGCGTTCGGTGTCGCGGTAGCGCTGCGCGAGGTAGAGGTCGGGGTGGTACTGGCTGTCGGTGGCGAGCCGTTCGGTCTGGGCGGCGACGTGGCCGCGCAGGTCGAGCAGGCCCTGGAACTCCAGGAAGCTGCGCAGCCGCACGCCCCGGCGGCGGGCCCGGTCGCGCAGTTCGCGGGCCGGCGGCGGGCCGTCGTGGACGAGTTCGGCGTCGAGGGCGGCGCCGTCGGCGTGCACCGAGTCGACGAACCGTTCGATCTCCGCCTCGGTGGGGGTGCCCACGGAGGCGGCGACGCGCTGCTGGCGGACCAGTCCGGACTCGGGCCAGGTGACGAAGAGCTGAGTCGGGTCGCCGGCCACCGGGCGGATCTGCGCGCCGGGGTGGCGGGTGCGGCAGACCTCGGCGACCCGGGCGAGCAGGGCGGCCTGGGGGGAGAGGAGCGCGCGGGCCTCGTGGTCGGTGTCGGCGGGTTCGCCGACCGTCTCCAGCTGCGGCGGGCCGGCCTGGCGGGCCGGTTCGGGGGCCGGGAAGGCGCGGGCGGCGCGGCGCCAGGGCACGGTGAGCCGCTGGAGTCCGGCGCCGGGGACGGCGGTGCGGGCGGGGGCGGGCCAGCGGACGAGGCCGTCCCGGGTGAGCTGGAGCAGCTGGTGGGCGCCGGGGGCTGCGGCGGCGAGCACGGGCAGGTCGCCGGCCGCGGTGGTGAGGGTGCGCGGGGCGGTGCGGCCGTCGGCCGGGCCGTGCAGCAGCAGGTGCAGGCGGGGCGCGGTGAGCCGGGTGAACCGGTCGGCGTCGCGGAGCGGTTCGGTGTCCCGGGCGCCGGCCGGGCCGGCGGCGGGGGCGGCGACCGGGTGGCGCACGGCGCCGATCCGCAGCCAGCCGTCGTTCTCGTAGGGGCGCAGCGCCTGGGCGAACCAGGCGGCCTGTTCGGGGCCGAGCCAGCCGTGGTCGTCCTCGGGCCGGTGGGTCCAGGCCATCGAGGAGTTGAGTCCGGCGACGACGGTGCCCAGTTCGGGCACCGGGAAGAGCGTCCACGGCTGGGCGCTGTCGAAGACCACGTCCAGGCCCTGGTAGAACTCCTGGAACAGCCGGGCGTAGTGGCGCCACTTGGGCCAGTACGGCGGGGCGGGGCTCAGTTCGTCGGCCTCGCAGGTGGCGAAGTAGGCGCGGGAGGCGGCCCGGTTGACGTCGAGGCCGCCGGGCAGGACGGCCACCCGGTGGGGTTCGAGGCCGAGCAGGCTGCGGATCCCGGTGAGGAAGGTGAGGGCCTGCTCGCACTCGCGGGGGCTGCCGGTGGCGGTGAGGTCGCCGGTGACGACGACGAGTTCGGGTGCGGGGGCGCCGAGGTCGGCGAGTTCGACGAGGTCGCCCCAGAGGGCGGCCTGGAGGTCGACCGGGTCGTGTCCGCTGCCGAAGGCGGGTCCGGCGAGGTGCAGGACGCTGATCGCCTCGCGTCCGCCGGGGCGGCCGGCGGCCTGCGGGTACTCGGGCCGGACGGTGGGGCGGCGCCGCCCCGCGCGGCCGGCGGCGTCGGCCGGGGGCGGGGCGGCGGCGGTGCCGCGGCCCGGCTCGGGGGCTCCGGCGTCGCCCGGGTAGCCGGGGACCAGTTCGGGGCGGGCCCGGCCGTCCATCGCCTGGGCGACCCGGGTGAGCAGCAGCCCGCGGGCCCGGTCGGGTTCGGCCACGCCGACGAGGTCGATGTAGGTGAGGGTGGCGAGCAGGCCGTCCACCGGGATGTCCTCGATCCGGACGGTCACCAGTCGGCGCTCCGGGGCGTCCGGGTCGGCGCGCAGCGCGGCCTGCCACTCCATCCGGCCGTAGCGCGAGCGCTCGTAGTTGCGCGAGAGCAGTGCGATGACGGCCGCGGACTCGGTGATCCCGCGGTCCATGAAGTCGACGAAGTTGGTGCCGGGGACGAAGTCCCACGCCTGGAGGAAGGCCCGGTAGCCGGCCTCCTCCAGCGTCCAGGCGATCCAGGACGCCCAGCGTTCGTCGGCAGGCGAATAGCTGATGAAGAAGTCGATCGGCCCGGGGCCACCCGGGGTCGCGTCAAGAGCCCCCATGGGAGGAGCTTATGACCCAACCCGGGGCCCTCAACCCTGTTTTGCGCCAACGGCTCCGGGTGGTTTTCGGCCGCGATCCCCGAACGGGTGTCCGGTTGCGGCAGTGGTGTACGGGTTGCGGCCTCGACCGGTGACCCCGCGTGTGCGACGCTGACGTCCGTGTTTGCGTACCGGCCCGCCGTCAAGCGGCTGCACCCCCTGGACCTGCTGGCGGCGGGGCTGCTCGCCTGCGGCCTGCTCTTCCTCGCGACCGGGCTCCTGCCCGCCGACTCGGCCGGGGCCGCCGTGCAACGGGTCGCGCCCCTGCTGGCGTTCCTCGGTTCGGTGATCGTGCTCGCCGAGCTCACCAGCGCCGCCGGGGTGTTCGACGTGGTGGCGGCCTGGGTGGCCCGGGCCGGCCGGGGCAGCTATCCGGCGCTGTTCCTGCTCTGCGTCGGTTTCGCGGCGCTCACCACGACGGTGCTCAACCTGGACACCACCGCGGTGCTGCTCACGCCGGTCATGCTGGCGCTGGCCTCCCGGGTGGGCATCGCGCCGCTCCCGCTGGCGATGACCACGGTCTGGCTGGCCAACACGGCGAGCCTGCTGCTGCCGGTCTCCAACCTGACCAACCTGCTGGCCGCCGACCGGGTGGCGCTCTCCCCGGCCGGTCTGGCCCGCGCGCTGTGGGCACCGCAGCTGGCGGCCCTGCTGGTCACCATGGCCTGTCTGTGGGGCTTCTACTGGCGGCGCGGGCGGCGCGGCGCGGACGGCTACGTGCCGCCGCAGGCGCACCGCCCCGGGGACCGGGTGCTGTTCCGGATCTGCGCGCTGGCCTGTGCCGGTTTCCTGGTGGCCAGCCTGGCGGCGGTGGTTCCGCTCTGGGTGGCCTCCGGCGCGGCGGCGGCCGTGGTGGTGGGGGCGTTCGCGGTGCGGCGGCCGGAGGGGCTGCGGGCCTCGCTGATTCCGTGGCGGCTGCTGGTGATGGTGCCGGGCATGTTCCTGGTGGTGCAGACCGTGGACGCGCACGGGCTCCACCGGCTGCTGTCCGACGCGATCGGCGCGGACGGCGGCACGCTCGGGCTGTTCCGGGCCTCGGCGGTCGGCGCGGGTCTGTCCAACCTGCTGAACAACCTGCCGGTGTACCTGGCGGGCGAGGCCGCGGTGCCGGAGGGCAACCACACCCAGCTGCTGGCCCTGCTGATCGGCACCAACGTCGGTCCGCTGGTGACGCCGTGGGCCTCGCTGGCGACGCTGCTGTGGTTCGAACGCTGCCGCTCGGCGGGCCTGCGGGTGCCGCTGCGCGGCGTGGCCGGACCGAGCGCGGTGCTGGCCGTCGGCGCCGTGGCGGCGGCGACGGCGGCGCTGGCCCTCACGGGGTGACCGGAACGGGCGGGCCGGGCCGGCCCGGCGGCGGGCCCGGACCGTCCGGTCGCCGCGGACGGGGTGATCAGGCGCCGCGGACGGCGTCCGCGACCAGGGCGAGCAGTCGCGGGAGCACCTCGGGCCGGGCCGCGACGTAGCTGCGGGCCGTGTCGGGCTGCCCGGTCCGGGCGCTGAACGGGCCGCCGTCCAGTGCCCGGACCTCCAGACCGGCCTCGGTGGCGAGCAGGCAGCCGGCCGGCAGGTCGATCTCCTCGGCCCGGTAGCCGACGAAGCCGTCGACGAGGCCGGCCGCCAGCAGCGCCCAGGTGAGCAGCGGCGCCCAGAGCTGCAGCACCCGGCGCGCGCCGGACTCCAGGCCGTCCTTGAGCGCCCGGGCCACCGGGTCGCCGCGCGGCACGCCGTGGCCCTGGGTCCAGCCGAGCACCGGGCGGACGGCGCCGGGCGGACGGTGCGGGGCCCGCAGCCGGCCGGCCGGGCCGTACGCGCCGGCGCCGCGCACGGCCCGCCAGGTACGGCCGGCCACCGGGTCGTGCACCACGCCGAGCACCGGTTCGCCGTCCACGCAGAGCGCGATGCCGACCACGTAGGCGGGCAGGCCGATCACCACGTTGTTGCTGCCGTCCAGCGGGTCGACCAGCCAGGTGCGGCGGCCACCGGGCTCGCCGGCCCGGTCTCCGCCCTCCTCCGCGCGGATCCGGTCCCGCGGGAAGTGCCCGGCCAGCCGGCGGACGACCAGTTCCTCGGCGAGCAGGTCGAGCTCGGTGACGACGTCGCCGTCCGTCCCCTTGGTGTCCACCCGGAAGGGGTCGGCGAAGCGCGAGCGCAGCAGGGCGCCCGCCTCCTCGGCGGCGCGCACGGCGACCCGGCACTCCCGCGCGTACGCCCCCGTGCCGTCGCGACCCGGTCCGTCCGGCGCCGGCCCGTCCGGCCGCCGCCCGTGCGGCCGCGTCCCGTCAGCCGGGTCCGGTGCCGTACTGCCCACTGATCCTCCTCGCGGCCTCGCCGGCGATCCGGGCCGTCCGCTCCGCTCCGCACAGCCGCCGCACCACCCGGTGCGCGGCGCCGTCCACCGGGCCCAGCACCACGTCCAGCGGGCCGGGCACGGTGCGGCCGAGCACGACGGTGGCGGCCGGCGTGCCGTCCGGGAGCACCGTGGCGTGGAACTCCCCCGCGCCCAGCGTGTAGGTCTCGCCGCGCCCGCTGGTCCGCTCGGCGAGCGGCTCCCAGCGCACCAGCCGCGCGGTGGGCCGCACCTCGTCCACCCCGGTGGCGGCGTCGCTGATCACCTCGTAGGCCCGGTGGGTCGGCCGGGCGGGCTCGTCGTGCACGCCGACCCGCAGGTTCCCGACCCGGCCGTAGAGCACGCTGCTCTTCAGCTCCCAGCTGTGGCAGTGGATCTCGCGCTGCCCGGCGGCGGTCGCCGGGTCGAAGACGTGCACGCAGACCCCGAGCGCGCCGTCGCGCACCACCGGCAGGCAGTAGAAGCCGAGCGGATGGGCGACCGCCCTCAGCACCCGGGTCCCCCGTGCCACCTGGGCCAGCAGCCCGCACACCAGTGTCTCCAGTCCGGGCTCGGCGGCGGTGCGGCCGGCGGCCCGGTCGAGCGTCGTGAAGAGTTCGTTCTCCATCGCTCCCCCTTGCTCCCCCTCGGTGCCCCTCCCGGGGCTTCCCCCATCGACGGGCGCCCGCCGCGGCCCGGACGGCCCCTCACCCCCGCCCACCCTGCCGGACACCCCGTTCACACCTCACAACATGCTAGGCCCGGAGGGAAGTTGACGACCAGCAGCGGGACGGCCCGACCTGCTGTTTCCCGTCGCCGAAACGGCCCCGGGCCCGCGACGCGCGGTGCGTCGCGGGCC
>NZ_JBHJRC010000246.1:0-12655 GCF_042261735.1 Kitasatospora sp. NPDC056327
GCCCCGGCCGGGTGGCCGGGGCGGCGGGGGCCTTGGAGCTGCGGGAGTCCGCGACGTACACGGGCGTCAGTTCCAGATGCCGGTGATGGTGGCGGCGGTGGCGGCGTTGCCCGCGTGGGTGGTCAGGCCCGCGAGGTCCTCCAGGGTGCGCAGCACGTTGTAGTGGTTGTAGGTGGTGGCGGTGGAGGAGCCCGGGGTGACGTGGGCCCCGTAGAAGATGGTGGGGATCCGGTTGCCGGAGAGCCGGTTGTCCTCGTCGAAGGTGAGGACGAGGATGCTGTTGTTGTTCTTGGCCCAGGCCGCGTAGGCGCCGAGCTTGTTCTGGACCCAGGTGTCGCCGGTGGAGACCGAGCAGTCGTGCATGTCGTTGCACAGGTCCGGGACGACGAAGGAGACCTTCGGCAGGTTCGCGAAGTTGGTCGGGAACTGCGTCATGGTGAACGCGGTGTTGGTCGGCACGTTGTTGAAGCCGAACCACGGGTTGTGCTTCTGGGCGTACTTGCCGCTGGAGCAGACGGTCGAGCCCTGGCTCGGGAGGCCCTCGTTGTAGCTGCCCCAGGTCTTGCCGGCGGCGATCAGCTCGGAGCCGAGGTTCGCGGCGCCGATCGAGCCGACCGGCACGCAGCTGTCGTCGGTGCGGCCCTGGTTGGAGCCGGAGAACAGCTGGTAGTAGTTGGGCTCGCTGGGGTGGGTGAGCCCGAAGGACTGGGTGAGGTTCGCACCGCCGGCCTTGAGGGTGTTGTTGATGTACGGCGCGCTGGAGCTGCCGATGATCTGGGTGTAGGCGTGGTTCTCCAGCACGACGACGACCACGTGGTCGGGGGCCGGCAGCGCGGCGGCCTGCGCGGTGGTGCCGGTGGCGGCCCAGAGGCCGAGCGAGCCGGCGACCAGGCCGAGGCCGGCCGCGGAGGCGGTGAGGGTGCGGCGACGGGGGCGGCGCGGGGCGGCGTCCCCGGCGACGGGGGTCGTGGCGCTCATGTCAACAGTGTCCGGGGTTTCGTGCATGGTGTCCTCCGGGTGTCGGGAACGGCGGCCGGGGCGGAGAGGCGGCCCGGGCGCCTGTGAACTGCCGGGTGGGGAGAGGACCGCCGGCGAGGGAACCGGCGGTTTCGGAGCGCCGCAAACAGTAGGAGCGCCGCGGTGGCGGGGGCCTCGGCGGCGACATGAAGAAAAGGCGAACAGCGATCGCAGGCCGAGGAGTGCTGTCGGGAACGGGTCACGGGCACCACGATTGACCCGTCCGTGACGGCCGTGGTGGGATTCCGGCAGCCGCCGGTGGCCGGAAACCGCCCTGACCTGGGCGTTCCGGCCGGTGGTCGAGCGGGGGCGGACCGACGGGTTTCGGCCGCCCCGGGTGACCGCCGGCCGGGGCCGGTGACCCCCAGCCCTGCGGGCAGGTGTCGGGCGGGTGACGTGGAGGAACGGACGTGGGCAGGGCGTGAGCAGGGCGTGAGAGGTCCGGACGGGAACGGTTCGGACCGCGGCGCACCGGACGGATCCGGCGCGCTGGGCGGTTCGGGTGACGGCGGGTGCGCCGGGGCGGCCGCCGCCGCGCCGGTGGCGTGCCGTGCGCCCGTCGGGACCGGCCCGGCCGCGGGGGCCCGGCCGTCGCCGCGGCTCGTCGTCGGGGTGGGCGTGCGCGCCTGCGCGACGGAGACGGAACTGCTGGCGCTGGTCCGGCGGGCGCTCACCGGGGCGGGGCTGCCGGCCGGCAGCGTCGGCGCGCTCGCGACGCTCGCCGGCAAGGGCGGCCACCCGGCCGTCCGCGCGGTCGCGGCGGCGCTCGGCGTGCCGGTGGTGGAGCACCCGGCCGGGGCACTGGCCGCCGTGCCGGTGCCCAACCCGTCCGGTGCCGTCGGCGACGCGGTCGGGACGCTCAGCGTGGCGGAGGCGGCGGCGCTGACGGAGGCGGCCTCGGGGGGCACGGCCGCTTCGGCCGGTGCCGCAGGGGCGTGCACGGCCCACGGGCGTGCGGAGCTCGTCGTCGCCAAACGGAAGTCGTCGGCGGCGACGGTGGCGGTGGCCCGCGCCACCGGGGCGGGCCACGGTCCGCCGACCACGCGGGATCCACGGAGCACCGAGGGTCCGCGAAGCACAGAGGCTCCGCGTAGCGCGCAGAGTCCGCCGAGCGCGCAGAGTCCGCCGAACACGCAGGATCCGCCGAACACACCGCGCCCCCGGAACACCCGGCGCACGCAGAACGCAGGAGAGCAGCCGTGACCCCCGACCCCGCCACCCCGGCCGGCTCCCCCGCCGAACCAGACCTGCGCCACCACGGTGACGCCGAGGTCCGCGCCGACGGCGCCGGCCTGGTCGACCTCGCGGTCAACGTCCGCACCGGCACACCTCCGGAGTGGCTGCGCGAACGCCTCGCCGCCACTCTCGCCGACCTCGCCGCCTACCCCGACGGCTCCGCCGCCCGCGCCGCGGTCGCCCGGCGGCACCGGCGCCCGGTGGACGAGGTGCTGCTCACCTCCGGCGCCGCCGAGGCCTTCGTGCTGCTCGCCCGAGCCCTGACACCACGTCACATCGCCGTCGTGCACCCGCAGTTCACCGAACCCGAGGCTGCGCTTCGGGACGCCGGGCACCCGGTGCACCGGGTCCTGCTCACCCCCGGCGAGGGCTTCCGGCTGACCCCGGACGCGGTGCCCCGGGAGGCCGACCTGGTGGTGCTGGGCAATCCCACCAACCCGACCTCCGTCCTCCACCCGGCCACCGCCGTCGCCGCCCTGGCCCGGCCCGGCCGCACGCTGGTGATCGACGAGGCGTTCATGGACACCGTGCCCGGCGAGAGCGAGTCGCTCGCGTCCGCGCGGGACCTGCCGGGCCGGGTCGTCGTCCTGCGCAGCCTCACCAAGACCTGGGGCCTGGCCGGCCTGCGGATCGGCTACGTCCTCGGCCCCGCACCGCTGATCGCCGGGCTGGCCGCCGCCCAGCCGCTCTGGCCGGTCTCCACCCCGGCGCTGGTGGCCGCCGAGGCCTGCTCCGCCCCGGCGGCGCTCGCCGAGGCCGAACAGGCCGCGCTCGAACTCGCCTACCGGCGCGACCGCCTGGCCAAGGGCCTGGCCGCCTTCCCGGGCGTCCGGGTGCACGGCGAACCGGCGGCCTCCTTCGTGCTGGTCGAACTGCCGGACGCGGACGCCGTCCGGACGCGCCTGCGCGCGCTGGGGTTCGCCGTCCGCAGGGGCGACACCTTCCCCGGCCTCGGGCCCGACTGGCTGCGCATCGCCGTCCGGGACGAGGCCACCACGGACCGCTTCCTGGCCGCCCTCGCGACCGCCCTCCACGGCTGACGGGCCCGCCCGTCCGGGCCCGACCCGGGCACGGACGGGGCCACCGCGCCCCGGCTCCCGCGAGCCCCGCCGCGGCAGCCCCCGTCACGGGCCCGCGTCACGGAAGCCCGCCCGCACCCGCGCTACTCGCAGATCCTCGGCAGGGTGGACGGCTCGAACAGCACCGGCTCGGCGAGGTACCCCGGGGCGTCGAAGCGCAGCCGGCCGGCAGCGGTGAGGGTCGCGTAGCCGGGCAGCACGAGGGGCCACGAGGTCGGGCCCAGCGCCCCGGGCAGGTCGTGCGGCACCACCGGCGGCCGGTCCGTCCGCCACATCCGCCCGGCGAACCGCAGGTGGGCGATGCCGCAGTGGGTGTCCCAGTCGACCGGGTAGTGGTCGCCCACGACGGCGGCGGGGCCGGGGTCGGCGGGGGTCGCGCCGGGCACCACCGCGCGGCGCGGCGGCGCGGCCGTCGCCGCCACGGGCACCGGCGAGGGCGCGGGGCTCCCGGCGGTGGTGCCCGCGGCGGTGGTGCTCACGGGAGCCGGCACCGGTGTGAGGCCGACCGGGGCCGGCCGGGCGCCGCCCTCCCCCGAGGTCACCAGCACCACCGCCAGCACGATCCCGGCCACCGCCACCACCGCCCAGCGGGCCACCCAGACCTGCCGGCGCTCCCCGGCACCGTCCGCCGCGCCGTCCACGCCCCCGCCCGCCGCGCCGCCGAACTCCTGCTCCCTGCCCATCCCGGTCGCCTCCTCGGACTCCACCTGGTGGCCATGAGACCCGCCGGACCGGAAACCGGTTCCCTACCCGTCCAGTTCGGTCCGCGCCCACTCCCGGAGGGTGGCGAAGTCCTCGTCCCGCAGCCCGATCCGCGGGTTGATCCCGAGGGTGGCCGCCGGGCCGGGGTGGTGGGCCGCTATCCACTCGGTGTCCTGCGGCCCCAGTTCGTCGTCCACCCGGACGAACGGGGCCAACCTCGGGGCGCCGCCCGCTGGAACAGGATCGGGATATTTCCCGCACCCGCCCGTGAACGATCACGCCGTACGGTCGTCGTGCGCCGGTGAACGCCACCGGCGGCCAGCACTCCGGGGGAACCGCATGCGCTCACGCCGTCTCGCTCTCACCGCCGTCGCCGTCGCGGCCCTCGCCGTCACCGCCACCGCGTGCGGGCCGGAGAACAGCGACTCCGCCGCCGCGTCGGGCCCGGCCGCGACCGCCACCACCGCCAGGCCCACCACCCCGGCCGCCCCCTCCGCCACCGGCACCCCGGCCACCGCCACCGCCACCGCCACCGCCACCGCCACCGCCACCGCCACCGCCACCGCCACCGCCAAGCCTTCGGGTGCGGCGCAGGCCTCGGACACCTGCGGCGCCAAGGACCTCGTACTGACCGCCAAGGCCGAGTCCCAGGCGGGCGGTTACCTCCTGATCACCGCCAAGGCCAAGCCCGGCGTCACCTGTGCGCTGCCCGCCCACCACCCCGTCATCGCCTTCGGCTCCGGCGGCATCGAGGCCGCCAAGGCCGAGCAGGGCACCGGCCGGCCGATCCGGCTGAACGGCTCGACCACCGCCTACGCGGGGGTCGTGACGAAGACCACCAAGGACAACCAGGCCGTCGAGTTCACCGACGTCATCGTGGGCATCGGCAGCCCGGACCCCGACCCGGTCAGCCTCCCGGTCGGCCCGACCAACGTCGACAAGCCGGTCGTCACCAACTGGCACGCCCTGCCGCAGGAGGTCGCCACCGCGGTCGTCGGCGCCCTGCGATAAACCGCTGGTGGGAGGGCCGGGTCCTCTGCTTGGATCCGGCCATGACCACGGACCTGCCGGACGGCTACGAGATCTCCACGGACCCCGCGCGCCTCGACCCAGCGCTGATCCACCGATGGCTGTCGGAGGACGCCTACTGGGCGCGCGGCCGCAGCCGGGAGAAGCAGGACCTCGCCATCGCGGGCTCGCTCAACTTCGGCGTCTACGGGAGCGGTTCGGGCGAGCAGCTCGGCTACGCCCGGGTGGTCACCGACTACGCCACCTTCGCCTGGCTGTGCGACGTCTACATTGCGCCCGCCGCCCGGGGCCGGGGTCTGGGCACCGCCCTGGCCGCCGGCATCCGGGACCACCTCGCCCCGCACGGCCTGCGCCGCATCCTGCTCGCCACCGCCGACGCCCACGGCGTCTACGCGAAGGCGGGGTTCGAGCCGATCACGAAGCCGGAGAAGTGGATGGTCCTGGGCGAGTCGTGACCCGCCGGACGGGTCACCCGGCCCCACCGCCTCCGGCTCCGGGCACCGACCGCCGCCGGCCTACGCCGGCCGTTGCCACAGGCCCCGGGCGGCGAGCAGCGGCAGCACGCCCTCCCCGAACCAGTACGCCTCCTCCAGGTGCGGCATCCCACTGAGCACGAACTCGTCGATGCCCAGGTCGTGGTACTCGGTGACGAGGTCGGCCACCTCCCGGTGGCTGCCCACGAGCGCCGTCCCGGCCCCGCCCCGCAGCAGACCGACGCCCGCCCACAGCCCGGGGTGCACCTCCAGCCGCTCCGCCGACCCGCCGTGCAGCGCGAGCATCCGCCGCTGACCCACCGACTCGCTGGCGCCCAGCGCCCGCTGGGTCTCCCGGATCCGTGCCGGGTCCATCCCCGCCAGCAGCCGCTCGGTCTCCGCCCACGCCTGCGCCGAGGTGTCCCGGCTGATCACGTGCAGCCGGATCCCGAACCGCACCGTCCGCCCCCGCAGCGCCGCGAGCTCACGGATCCAGGTGATCTTCTCCCGCACCTGCGCGGGCGGTTCTCCCCAGGTGAGGTAGACGTCCGCGTACCGGGCGGCGACCTCACCCGCGGCCGGGGACGACCCGCCGAAGTACACCGCCGGCACCGGGTCCGGCAGCCGGTTCAGCACCGCACGCTCGACCCTCAGGTGCGGGCCGTCGTGGTCCACGGTCTCCCCCGCCCAGAGCCGCCGCACGACCGAGAGAAACTCCCCGGTCCGGGCGTACCGCGCGTCCTTGTCCAGGAAGTCCCCGTAGGCGCGCTGCTCCGCCGACTCGCCGCCGGTCACCACGTTGAGCAGCAGCCGCCCGCCGGACTGCCGCTGGTAGGTCGCCGCCATCTGCGCCGCCAGCGTCGGCGAGATCTGCCCGGGCCGGAACGCCACCAGGTACTTCAGCCGCTCGGTCACCTGGGTGAGCATCGCCGTCGTCAGCCAGGCGTCCTCGCACCACGCCCCGGTCGGCGTCAGCACCCCCTCGAATCCCAACTGCTCGGCGCTGCGGGCGATCTGCCCGAGGTAGGCGATCGACGGCGGCCGGTCGGACCCGGCCGTGCCGGGCGTCGACCCGTGCCCGCCTCCGACGACGTGCCGGCTGTCGCCGTTGGTGGGCAGGAACCAGTGGAAGGTCAGGGCCATGAACACACACTCCGGTGCCGGGAACCGCTCAGGGGGAGACGAGGGGACCGCTCACCGGCGACAGGAGGCCGTGCAGACACGCGCCAGATCCACGTGCAGGCGTCGCACGAGGCAGGGGGAGGCAGCTGTCATGCGCCCGATTATCGGCCCCCGGCCGACGCCGATCAAGGGCCCCCGCCCCGGCCCTGCACCGCCCGCCGCACCACCCGCCGACACCCGCACCGCCCCGTGCCCCGGGCACGACGCCCGCAGGGCCTCCCCGGTGAGGTGGGGAGGCCCTGCGGGCGTGCGCGGTACCGCTGTGCGGTGCTGCCGGGTGGGGCGGGATCAGACCTGGCCGGCCTTCTCCAGGGCGGCGCAGCAGGTGTTGATCAGCAGGCGGGTGACGACGTAGGGGTCGACGTTCGCGTTCGGGCGGCGGTCCTCGATGTAGCCCTTCTGCTCCACCTCGACCTGCCACGGGATGCGGACCGAGGCGCCGCGGTTGGACACGCCGTAGGAGTAGACGTTCCACGGGGCGGTCTCGTGCTTGCCGGTCAGGCGGGACTCGATGTCGGCGCCGTACTGGGTGACGTGCTCCAGCACCTTCTCCTGGGAGGCGCCGAGCGACTCGCAGGCGGTGATGATCGCGTCGTAGCCCTCGCGCATCGCCTTGGTGGAGAAGTTGGTGTGGGCACCCGCGCCGTTCCAGTCGCCACGGGCCGGCTTGGCGTCGAGGGTGGCGTCGATGCCGAACTCCTCGGCGGTGCGGTAGAGCAGGTAGCGGGCGATCCACATGTCGTCGGAGACGGTCAGGGCGTCGACCGGGCCGATCTGGAACTCCCACTGGCCGGGCATGACCTCGGCGTTGATGCCGCAGATGGCGAGGCCGGCGTCGATGCAGCGGTCGAGGTGCAGCTCGACGATCTCGCGGCCGAAGACCTCCTCGGCGCCGACGCCGCAGTAGTAGCCGCCCTGCGGGGCCGGGAAGCCGCCCTCGGGGAAGCCGAGCGGGCGGGAGCCCTTGAAGAAGGTGTACTCCTGCTCGATGCCGAAGATCGACTCCTGCGCCTCGTACTGCTCGGCGACGGAGCGCAGCAGGGCACGGGTGTTGGACTCGTGCGGGGTGCCGTCGGTCTCGTTGACCTCGCACAGGACGAGGATGTGGTCGCCGCCGCGGATCGGGTCCTTGACGACGCGCACCGGCTCCAGCACGCGGTCGGAGGCGTGGCCCTCGGCCTGGCTGGTCGAGGAACCGTCGAAGCCCCAGGTGGGGATCTTGTCCGCGTTCGGCAGGACGCGAGTCTTGGAGCGGAGCTTGGCGGTCGGCTTGGTGCCGTCGATCCAGATGTACTCGGCCTTGATTGCCACGGCGGTGTACCTCGCAAACTGGGTGGTGGGTGCCCGCGTAGCGTTGCAAGCCGCCGTTTCCCGGTTGTTCCTCTCATGTAACGCCCATGTGAACCAACCGTCCGCATTGGCACGGTCACGGTGCGAGAGTGCCGCAGGTGGCACTCCCGCACCCCTGGGGACCCGGAGCCGGCCCCGCTCCCGGACCGGGCCGGACTCGGGACCGGCCCGGACTCAGGGCCGCCGGGCGTGGGCCGGGGCGGCAGCCCGGCGGCGGCGGGTGACCCGGAGCACGCAGGCGCCCGCGGCGACCAGGGCGGCGGCACCCGCGGCGAGCGGCGCGGTGGCGCCGTTCCCGCCGGTGGCCGCGAGGTTGTCGGGCGTGGCCGCCGGGGCGGTGGCGGCGGCCGGCCGGCGGGAGGAGGTGCCGGTGGCGGCCGGGGGGACGGCGGCGGCCGACGGGGTGGTGTCCGCGGCGGGCCGACCGGCCGGGGTCTGCGCCGCGCCCTGGCCCGGGGTCCGGGTCTGGGTCTGGGTCGGGGTCGGGGTCGGCGTCCGCCCGGCAGCGACCGGCTTCTCGCAGCTCACCGAGGCGACCGTGACGGTGCCGGTCACCTTGGCCACGTTGAGGTCGAGCGGGTCCACCGAGACCTGGACCTCCAGGGCCGAGGCGGCGGCGGTCGTCGAGGTGGTGGTCTTCCTGGAGAACTCCACCGACACGCTGCCGACCAGCGGTACGTCCACCTTGGTCGGACCGTACAGGCCGACGGTGACCGGCTTGCCGAGAACGGTGATCCCGGCCGGCGCGGTCACCTCGGCGGCCGGCTGCCCGTCGACCGGACAGGTCGCACTGGCACTGAGCGCCTCCAGGCCGAGCAGGGTGGTCCCCGGCAGACCGGGCGCGTGCACATCGGCCCGGGCGAGGGTGACGGAGGCCGCGGCCCCCTCGGCATCGGCCCTGGTCACGGAGCGGCCGACATCGGCCTTGACCAGGGTGACCGGGCCGGAGCGGCCGACGCCGTCGACGACGGCGGTGAGCACGGTGCCGTCCAACTGCGCCGGGGACTCGGCCTTGTTGAGCGAGACCTCGACCGGGACGACCACCGAGTTGTCCAACAGCCTGACGTCCAGGTCGAGTTCGGCGGTGACGGCGCGCGCCTTGCCGGGCCGGGCCAGCGGCGCGGACCCGGTTGCCGACGACGCGGGGCCGGTGGCCGGGGCGGGCGGAGCGGTGAGCACGGTGAGAACACCGCAGGCCAGGGCCACAGTGCCTGCGGAAACGATTCGTCGAGAAGACATGGCGGTACCCCCACGGCTGAAATGGATGAGCCGCCAGTCTTCTCAAACGATCCGTCACATGAGTCATACAGAGAGTCATTTCACCCGTTGGGGTGACGTTGACGCCCGGCGCTGACCCGGGTCTGCTAGGGCAGTCGCCAGTCCACCGGCTGCGCCCCCTGCCGGGCCAGCAGCTCGTTCGCCCGGCTGAACGGGCGCGAGCCGAAGAAGCCGCCGCTCGCCGAGTAGGGGCTCGGGTGCGCCGACTCGATCGCCGGGACCTCGCCCAGCAGCGGCCGCAGATTGCGCGCGTCACGGCCCCAGAGGACCGCCACCAGCGGGCCGCCGCGGGCCACCAGGGCGCGGATCGCCTGCTCGGTGACCTCCTCCCAGCCCTTGCCGCGATGCGCGGCGGGCTTGCGCGGGGCGGTGGTGAGGGCGCGGTTCAGCAGCAGCACGCCCTGCTGCGTCCACGGCGTGAGATCGCCGTTGGACGGCTGCGGGAGGCCGAGGTCGCTGCCGTACTCCTGGAAGATGTTGATCAGACTCGCCGGGATCGGCCGGACGGCGGCCGCCACCGAGAAGCTCAGGCCGACGGCGTGGCCGGGCGTCGGGTACGGATCCTGACCGACGATCAGCACCCGCACGTCGGCGAAGGGCTGCTGGAAGGCGCGCAGCACGTTCGGCCCGGAGGGCAGATAGGTGCGGCCGGCCGCCAGTTCGGTGCGGAGGAAGTCGCCCATCGCCGCGACCCGGCCGGCGACCGGCTCCAGCGCGGCGGCCCACCCGGGCTCGACGATCTCGTTCAGTGGACGCGGTGCCATGGGCGTAACCCTATCGGCCTACACGGACAGCCCGGTCACCGAGACGATCGCACCGGACGGCCTCCGCCGGCCGCTCCCCGGTCCCAGCCGGGGGCGGGCCGGGGCCGGGGCCAGGACCGGGCCCTCACGCCACCGGGCGCCCGCGCAGCACCACCAGCCGCGGATCGGCCAGCACCCGGACGTCGGCGCGCGGGTCCTGCGCGTACACCACGAAGTCCGCCGGGGCGCCCTCCTCCAGCCCCGGGCGCCCCAGCCAGGCGCGCGCTCCCCAGGTGGCCGCCGAGAGCGCCTCGGCGGGGCTCAGCCCGGCCTTGACCAGCTCCGCGACCTCCTCCGCCACCAGGCCGTGGGCCAGCGAGCCGCCCGCGTCCGTCCCGACGTAGACCGGGATGCCCGCGTCGTGCGCCGCGCCGACGGTGTCGTACCGGCGCGCGTGCAGCCGGCGCATGTGGGCGGCCCAGGCCGGGAACTTGCCCTCGCCGCCGGCCGCCAGGTCCGGGAAGGTCGCGATGTTGACGAGGGTCGGGACGATCGCCACCCCGCGCTCGGCGAAGGCCGGGATCAGCTCCTCGGTCAGGCCGGTGGCGTGCTCGACGCAGTCGATCCCGGCGGCCAGCAGGTCCGGCAGCGACTCCGCCGCGAAGCAGTGCGCGGTGACCCGCGCGCCCTCCTCGTGCGCCGCCGCGATCGCCTCGGCGAGCGCGTCGCCGGGCCAGCAGGCGGCGAGGTCGCCGCGCTCGCGGTCGATCCAGTCGCCGACCAGCTTGACCCAGCCGTCGCCGCGGCGGGCCTCGGCGCGCACGTAGGCGGCCAGGTCGCCGGGCTCGATCTCGTGCGCGTAGTTGCGGATGTAGCGGCGGGTGCGGGCGATGTGGCGGCCCGCCCGGACGATCCGGGGCAGGTCCTCGCGGTCGTCGATCCAGCGGGTGTCGGCCGCGGAGCCGGCGTCCCGGATCAGCAGGGTGCCGGCGTCACGGTCGGTGATCGCCTGCTTCTCGCTGGTGGCGGCGTCGACGGCCCCGTGCGCGTCCAGACCGACGTGGCAGTGCGCGTCCACCAGGCCCGGCAGCACCCAGCCGTCCACCGTCCGGACGTCCGCGGAGCCGGCCCCCGCCGCGGCGGGGCGGGAGAACGTCACCCGGCCCGCCACCACCCAGAGTTCGTCCCGGACGTCCTCCGGACCGACCAGCACCCGACCCCGGACGTGCAGCACCGTGCCTTCGCTCATGGCCGCACTCTACCGACGGCGCGGTTGCCCGCAAGCGGTTCGCATGGGGCAGACTCGTTCCCGCCGAGCCCCCTCGTCCTCTCCCGAAAGGCCCCCGCGACCGTGAGCCCCTTCCTCGACCTGCCCCCGCTCACCGCCGCCGAGTTCGCGGTGATCGAGGACAA
Organism: Kitasatospora sp. NPDC056327; assembly: GCF_042261735.1. Classification (NCBI taxonomy): domain Bacteria; kingdom Bacillati; phylum Actinomycetota; class Actinomycetes; order Kitasatosporales; family Streptomycetaceae; genus Kitasatospora; species Kitasatospora sp. NPDC056327. The sequence goes on from NZ_JBHJRC010000246.1 coordinate 11,503, forward strand.
GGTCGCCGCGCTGCTGCACACCACCGCCGACGTCGTCGTCACCCAGGGCGAGGCGCTGCTGCCGCTGGAGGCCGCGATCCGCGGCGCCGCGCACCCGGGCTCGACCGCGCTCAACGTCGTCACCGGCCCCTACGGCCAGACCTTCGGCAACTGGCTGCGCTCCTGCGGCGCGAAGGTCGTCGACCTCGCCGTGCCGTTCGACACCGCGGTGAGCGCCGGGCAGGTGGCCGAGGCCCTGGCCGCGAACCCCGGGATCGACTTCGTCTCCCTGGTGCACGCCGAGGCCGCCACCGGCAACACCAACCCGGTCGCGGAGATCGGCGCCGTGGTGCGCGAGCACGGCGCGCTGCTGATGCTGGACGCGGTCGCCTCGGTGGCCGCCGAACCGCTGCTCACCGACGCCTGGGGCGTCGACCTCTGCGTGATCGGCGGGCAGAAGGCCATGGGCGGACCGGCCGGCGTCTCGGCCGTCTCGGTCTCCGGGCGGGCCTGGGAGCGGATCGCCGCCAACCCCGCCGCCCCGCGCCGGTCCTACCTCTCGCTGCTGGACTGGAAGGAGCGCTGGACGGACGCCGGGCGCACCGTCCTGCCGCACGCGCCTGCCCAGCTGGAGATGCTGGCGCTCGGCGCCTGCCTGGACCGGATCGCGGCCGACGGCCTGCCCGCCGTGATCGCCCGCCACCGCGCGGCCGCCGCCGCCACCCGGGCGGGCGTGCGGGCGCTCGGCACCCTCACGCCGTTCGTCCCGGACGACGCGCACGCCGCACCGGTCGCCACCACCCTGCGCACCCCGGCCGGCCTGTCCGCCACCGGACTCGCCGCCGACCTGCTGCGCCGCGACGCCGGCCTCCCGGTCCAGGCCGGCGGCGGCGCCCTGGCCGAGGAGATGCTGCGGGTCAACCACTACGGCCGCGCCGCCGCCCTCACCACCGTCCACGCCACCCTCACCGCCCTCGCAGCCGCCACCGGCGCCGGCGCCGACGCCGCCCTGGCGGCAGCGGACGCGGCCTGGGCCGCGGCCCTCACCACCGCCGGCTGAGCCCGCCGGGGCGGACCACCGCACGACCGGGGCGGACCAGCGCACGGGCAGGACGAACCACCGCACGGCCGGGGCGATGTCTCTTATACCCAACTGACGCTGCCGCCGACGTAC
>NZ_JBHJRC010000247.1:0-12477 GCF_042261735.1 Kitasatospora sp. NPDC056327
CGTCGCGGCCGTACCGCCCTCGGGGGCGTCGCGGGGGTGTTACGCCTTCGCCGGGTCCTTGCAGAGCGTCATGGTGACGAGGGCCTCCTTCTGGGACACCCGGGTCCACTCGCGGGTGCCGTACCAGCCCTTGTACCTGCCCTTGGTGCCGATCAGGGCCTGCGAGACGCCGGCGCCGCCGATCAGGGCGTTGACGTCGGCGGTGCCGATCGCGCTGACCTTGCTGCCGTTGGCGAAGGTCACCACGTCGTTGTAGTGGATGATCAGGTGGCCGTCGGTCTCGCGCTGGTAGAGGATCCGCCCGGTGCCCACGACGTCGGCGACCTTGGCGCCGGAGGCGTCCTTGACCTCGTCGGTGTAGAAGCCGAAGTCACCGACGCTCGGACCGGCCGGGGCCTGGTCGTGGTAGTCCATGCTCGTCACGAACTCGGGCAGGTCCTTGAAGACGACGCAGGCGGGCGACTCGGGGTGCTTCTTGCCCTGGGCCGCGTCGGCGAACGCCGAACCGCCGAGGCCCGAGGCGAGCGCGACGATCGAGACGGTGGCGGCGGCGAGTACCGCCGGCCGGGGGAGCTTGTTGCGCACTTGGGTTTTCTCCTGACTTGGGACACAGCCGTGCGCGACGAGTGTTCGGCCTCGCGCTAAGCGCCCGCTAAAGCCGACGGCCCTTTAGATCGTCCTTAGGGGATCACTAGCCGACCTGGCGATATTGGCGGAGCAGACCGGTGTCACGACGAGAGGTAGTGGGTTACTCCGAATGGCGGCGAACGAGGACAGGCTCCGGGACTATCTCAAGCGCACCACCGTCGAACTGCGCCAGGCACGCGACCGGCTCAAGGACCTGGAGTCGGCCAGGGGCGAACCGCTGGCGGTGGTCGGCATCGGCTGCCGGTACCCCGGCGGGATCGGCTCGCCCGAGGACCTCTGGAAGCTGGTCGAGGACGGCACGGACGCCATCGGACCCTTCCCGGCCGACCGCGGCTGGGACGTGGACGGGCTCTACGACCCGGACCCGGACCACCCCGGTACCTCGCACACCCGCCACGGCGGATTCCTCTACGGGGCCGGGGAGTTCGACGCCCAGTTCTTCGGGATGTCGCCGCGCGAGGCGCTCGCCACCGACCCCCAGCAGCGGCTGCTGCTGGAGACCGCGTACGAGACCTTCGAGCGCGCCGGCATCGACCCGGCCGCCCTGCGCGGCTCCCGGACGGCGGTGTTCACCGGCGTCATGTACGACGACTACGGCACCGGCTTCCAGCGGATGCCGGAGGAGCTTGAGGGCTACCTCGGCACCGGCAGCGCAGGCAGCGTCGCCTCCGGCCGGATCTCGTACGTGTTCGGCCTGGAGGGGCCGGCCATCACGGTCGACACCGCCTGTTCGTCCTCGCTGGTCGCCGTCCACCTGGCAGCGCAGGCACTGCGCGACGGCCTGTGCGACCTCGCGCTCGCCGGCGGGGTGACCGTCATCTCCACGCCCGGCCTGTTCATCGAGTTCAGCCGCCAGCGCGGGCTGTCGGAGGACGGCCGCTGCAAGGCCTTCTCCGCGGACGCCGACGGCACCGGCTGGGGCGAGGGCGCCGGCCTGCTGCTCCTGGAGCGGCTCTCCGACGCCCGCCGCAACGGCCACCGGATCCTCGGCCTGGTGCGCGGCACCGCCGTCAACCAGGACGGCGCGAGCAGCCGGCTCTCCGCGCCCAACGGGCCCGCCCAGCAGCGCGTGATCAAGGCCGCGCTGGCCGACGCGGGTCTGACCACCGCCGAGGTCGACGCCGTCGAGGCGCACGGCACCGGCACCACGCTCGGCGACCCGATCGAGGCGCAGGCGCTGCTCAACACCTACGGGCAGGACCGCGAGCGGCCGCTGTGGCTGGGCTCGATCAAGTCCAACATCGGCCACGCGCAGGCCGCCGCGGGTGCGGCGGGCATGATCAAGATGATCATGGCCATGCGGCACGGCGTGCTGCCCCGCACCCTGCACGCCGACGAGCCGAGCCCGCACATCGACTGGTCCTCCGGCGAGGTCCGGCTGCTGACCGAGGCCCGGGAGTGGCCGGAGACCGGCCGGCCGCGCCGCGCGGCGGTCTCCTCCTTCGGCATCAGCGGCACCAACGCCCACGTCGTCCTGGAGCAGGCCCCCGAGGAAGCGGTCCCCGGGGAGACGCCCGCCGAGGCCCCCACCGAGGCCCCCGCCGCCGGGCCCGACCGGGCCGTCCCGTGGCTGCTCTCCGGCCGCAGCGAGGCCGCCGTCCGCGACCAGGCCCGCGCCCTGCTGGCCGCCGTCGAGGCCGACCCGGCGCTCGACCCGGCCGCCGCGGCCCGCACCCTCGTCCACGGCCGCGCCCGGCACCCGCACCGCGCGGTGGCCGTCGGCGACGGCCTCGCGGAGCTCGGCGAGGCGCTGCGCGCGCTGGCGGACGGCGTGAGCGTGCCCAACGCGGCCGCCGGCACCGCCGGGGGCCGGGGCGGCCGCACGGTCTTCGTCTTCCCCGGCCAGGGCTCGCAGTGGGCCGGCATGGGTCTGGAACTGGCCGCCGCCTCCCCCGTGTTCGCCGAGCGGCTGCGCGCCTGCGACGAGGCGCTGTCGGAGTTCGTCGACTGGTCGCTGACCGACGTCCTCGGCGACCGCGAGCAGTTGGAGCGGGTCGAGGTCGTCCAGCCCGCGCTGTGGGCGGTCATGGTGTCGCTGGCCGCCCTGTGGCGCAGCCACGGCGTCGAGCCGGACGCGGTGATCGGCCACTCGCAGGGCGAGATCGCGGCCGCCGCGGTCAGCGGGATCCTCTCCCTGCGGGACGCCGCCCGGGTGGTGGCGCTGCGCTCGCGGGCGATCGTCGCGCTGGCGGGGCAGGGGGCGATGGCGCAGGTCACCGCCTCCGCCGAGCAGGTCGAGGGGTACCTGGCCGGCTGGGCGGGCCGGGTGTCGGTCGCGGCCGTCAACGGCCCCTCCGCCGTCGTCGTCTCCGGCGACGAGGCCGGGGTGCTGGAGCTGACCGCCGCCCTGGAGGCCGACGGCGTCGAGGTCCGCCGGATCCCGGTGGACTACGCCTCGCACTCCGTCCACGTGGAGTCGATCGAGGAGGAGCTGGCACGCCTGCTCGCCCCGGTGCGGCCCGGCCCGGCGGCGGTGCCGTTCCACTCCACCGTCACCGGCGCCCCGGCCGAGGGACCCGGGCTGGACGGCGCCTACTGGTACCGGAACCTGCGCAACCCGGTGCTGCTGCACTCCACCGTCGAGGCGCTCGCCGCCGCCGGGTACACCCGCTTCCTGGAGATGTCGCCGCACCCGGTGCTGGTGAACCCGCTGCGGGACACCCTGGGCGAGCGCGGCACCGCCGGCGGCAGCCTGCGCCGCCGGCACGGCACCCTGGTGCACTTCCGCACCTCGCTGGGCCGCGCCCACACCGAGGGCGCCGCGGTGGACTGGTCGACGATCGTGCCCGACGGCCCGCGCGCCGACCTGCCGACCTACCGCTTCCAGCGCGAGCACTACTGGGTGCGGCGGCCGGCCGGCGGCGACGTCACCTCGGCCGGTCTGCGCACCGCCGAGCACCCGCTGCTGGACGCCGCGCTCGACCTCGCCGACGGCGGCCTGGTGCTGACCGGCCGGCCGGGCCCGGGCGCGCACGACTGGCTGACCGGCCACACCGTGCTCGGTCAGGCCCTGCTGCCCGGCACCGCCTACGTCGACCTCGCACTGCACGCCGCCGACCTGGCCGGCTGCGCGGTGCTGGAGGAGCTGACGGTCGAGGCCGCCCTGGGCGTCCCGGAGACGGGCGCGCCCCGGCTGCGGGTGACCGTCGGCGCACCGGACGGGCGGGGGCGGCGCACCGTCGAGGTGCACTCGGCACCGCCGGCCGACTCCGGCGCGGCGGGCGGGGAGTGGACCCGGCACGCGGTCGGCCTGCTCGCCCCCGGCGACCCGGCCGCCGTGCCCGCCGCCGACCGGCTGACGCCGCCGTCCGGTGCCGTGGCGCTGGACGTGGCCGGCCTGTACGAGCGGCTGGCCGCCCGCGCCATCGGCTACGAGCCGGTCTACCGCGGGCTGCGGGCCGCCTGGCGGCACGGCCGCGAGCTGTTCGCCGACGTCGAGCTGACGACCGCCCCGGCCGGGTACGCCGTCCACCCGGTGCTGCTGGACGCGGCGCTGCAGACGCTGTTCGTCGAGACCCCCGAGGACGACCCGCGGCTCCCGTTCACCTGGAGCGACGTGCGGCTGCACGCCGTCGGCGCGACCGCGCTGCGGGTGCGGCTCACCGAGACCGCCGGGGGGACCTTCGCGCTCACCGCCGTGGACGGCACCGGCGCACCCGTGCTGGAGGCGCGGGCGGTCACCACCCGGCCGGTGCGGCTGGAGCAGCTGGTGCCGCGCCGGGAGCACTCGCTGCTCCGGCTGGAGTGGCAGCCGCTCGCGCCGTCCGCCGGCGCCGCCGGCCTGCCGGAGCGGGCGACGGTGCTGGCGGTGGAGGCCGCCGAGGACCTCACCGCCGTGCACGCGGCGGTCGCCGGGGCGCTCGAAGCGCTGGCCGGACTGCCGGAGGGGCAGCGGCTGGTGGTGCGCACCCGGGGCGCGGTCGGGGTGGACGCCGGGGACGGCCCGGCCGACCTCGCGGGCGCGGCCGTCTGGGGCGTGCTGCGCTCGGCGCAGGCCGCGGACCCGGAGCGGATCACACTGGTCGACGTCGACCTGGACGACGCGGCCGGCGCCGAGGAGGCCGCCCTGCGGGCCGCGGCCTCGGCCGCCGGCGAGCCGCAGCTCGCGGTGCGCGGCGGCGGGCTCTTCGTCCCCCGCCTGGCCCGGGTGCACGGCGCCGCCGACGGCGCGCCGGACGGCACCGACTGGCAGGGCGCCGTCCTGGTGACCGGCCCCGACGCCGAGGCCGTCGCGGCCCGGCTGGCGCGGGAGTTCCCGGGCGCCGAGCCGGCCGTCGCCGCGGAGCCGCCGGCCGGGGACGCCCTGGAGGCGCTGCTCGCCGGCCGACCGCTGACGGCGGTCGTGCACACCGGCGGGGCCGCCGGGGACGGCGAGGACCCCGCGGACGCCCTGCGGGCCCGGACCGGCGCCGCCTGGGCGGCGCACCTGGTCGCCCGGGAGCACGGCGCCGCGCTGCGCCGCTTCGTCCTGCTGGCTCCCGCCGACGGCGCACTCGGCACGGCCGGCGGCACCGAGGCCGTCTTCCTGGACGCGCTGGCCCGGCTGCGGCGGGCCCAGGGCCTGCCCGGCGAGGTGCTGGCACTCTCCGGCCCCGACCGGCTGACCGCCGCCGCCCTGGCGTCCGGCGAGGCCCACCCGGTCGCCGCCGGCCTCGACCCGGCCGCCCGGCGAAACGGCGAGGTCCCGGCCGTGCTGCGCGGCCTGGTCCGCGCCCGCACCCGCGCCGCGGCCGTCCCCGCCGGGGACGCCGCGCTCGCGGGCCGGCTCGCCGGGCTGCCGGAGGAGGAGCGGATCCGGCTGCTGCGCGCCCTGGTGCGCACCCACGCCTCCGCCGTGCTCGGCCACACCGCCGCCGGCGGCATCCGCGAGGACCAGGCGTTCAAGGAGCTGGGCTTCGACTCGCTGACCGGCGTCGAACTGCGCAACCGTCTGAACGCGGCGACCGGTCTGCGGCTGCCCGCCACCCTGGTCTTCGACCACCCCACCCCGGACGCCGTCGCCGCCCACCTGCTGGCCGAGCTGGCCGGCGGCGCCGACGACGCCGGGCCGGCGGTGCGCGCGCCCGCCTCCGACGAGCCGATCGCCATCGTCGCGATGGGCTGCCGCTACCCGGGCGGCGTGCGCAGCCCCGAGGACCTGTGGGACCTGGTGGCGGCCGGCACCGACGCGATGACCGCCTTCCCCGCCGACCGCGGCTGGGACCTCGAACAGCTCTACCACCCCGACCCGGACCACGCCGGCACCACGTACACCCGGCACGGCGGGTTCGTCGACGGCGCGGGCGACTTCGACCCGGCGTTCTTCGGGATGTCCCCGCGCGAGGCCCTCGCCACCGACCCCCAGCAGCGGCTGCTGCTGGAGACCGCCTGGGAGACCTTCGAACGCGCCGGCCTCGACCCCGCCGCCCTGCGCGGCAGCCGCACCGGCGTCTTCACCGGCCTCATCTACACCGACTACGGCACCCGCTTCACGGCGCCGCCGGACCTGGAGGGCTACATCGGCACCGGCAGTGCCGGCAGCGTGGTCTCCGGGCGGCTGAGCTACGTGTTCGGTCTGGAGGGCCCGGCCGTCTCCGTCGACACCGCCTGCTCCTCCTCCCTGGTGGCCCTGCACCTGGCGGCCCGGTCGCTGCGCTCCGGCGAGTGCGACCTGGCGCTCGCCGGCGGCGTGGCGATCATGTCGACGCCGATGATGTACGTCCACTTCGCCCGCCAGCGCGGCCTCTCCGCGGACGGCCGCTGCAAGGCGTTCTCGGCCTCGGCGGACGGCACCGGCTTCTCCGAGGGCACCGGCCTGGTGCTGCTGGAGCGGCTCTCCGACGCCCGCCGCAACGGCCACCGGATCCTCGGCCTGGTGCGCGGCACCGCCGTCAACCAGGACGGCGCCACCAACGGCCTGACCGCCCCCAACGGCCCCTCCCAGCAGCGGGTCATCCGGGCCGCGCTCGCCGACGGCGGACTGACCACCGCCGACGTGGACGCGGTCGAGGCGCACGGCACCGGCACCACCCTCGGCGACCCGATCGAGGCCCAGGCCCTGCTGGCCACCTACGGCCGGGACCGCGACGCCGACCGCCCGCTGCGGCTCGGCTCCGTCAAGTCCAACATCGGCCACACCCAGGCCGCCTCGGGCATCGCGGGCGTCATCAAGATGGTCATGGCGATGCGCCACCAGGTGCTGCCGAAGACCCTGCACGTCAGCGAGCCCAGCCCGCACATCGACTGGTCGGCGGGCGGCGTCGAGCTGCTCACCGAGAACACCGAGTGGACCTCGGCGCACGGCCCGCGCCGGGCCGGCGTCTCCGCGTTCGGGATGAGCGGCACCAACGCCCACGTCGTCCTGGAGCAGGCCCCGGACCTCCCGGCGCCCGCCCCGGCCACCGCGCCGCCCGTGCTGCCCTGGCTGCTGTCGGCGAAGTCCGGGCCGGCGCTGCGCGAGCAGGCCCGGCGACTGGCCGCACTCGACCTGGACGGCGCCGAGACCGGCCGGTCGCTGGCGCTCGGCCGCGCCCACCTGGAGCACCGGGCCGCCGTCCTGGGCCGCGACCGGGAGGAGCTGCTGGCCGGGCTGGCGGCGCTGGCCGACGGCGCGGACTCCGGGCAGCTGGTGCGCGGCACCGCCGGCGGCGGCCGGACGGCGTTCCTGTTCTCCGGCCAGGGCGCGCAGCGTCCCGGCATGGGCCGCGAACTGTACGCCGCCCACCCGGTGTTCGCCGCCGCGCTGGACGAGGTGCTGGCGCACCTGGACCCGGCGCTGCGCGAGGTGATGTGGGACGAGGACGCCACCCGGCTCGACCGCACCGAGTACACCCAGCCGGCCCTGTTCGCCGTCCAGACCGCGCTGTTCCGGCTGCTGACCCACCACGGGCTGCGCCCGGACGCCCTGCTCGGGCACTCCGTCGGCGAGATCGCCGCCGCCCACTGCGCGGGCGTGCTCTCCCTGGCGGACGCCTGTGCGCTGGTCACCGGTCGGGCCCGGCTGATGCAGTCCGCGCCGGAGGGCGGGGCGATGGCGGCCCTGGAGGCCACCGAGGAGGAGGTCACCCCGACGCTCCTCCCCGGCACCACCGTCGGCGCCGTCAACTCCCCCACCTCCGTGGTGATCTCCGGCGACGCCGACGCCGTCGAAGCCCTCGCCGCCCAGTGGCGGGCCCAGGGCCGGCGCACCACCGCGCTCAAGGTCAGCCACGCCTTCCACTCCGCCCACATGGACCCGGTCCTGGAGGAGTTCCGCGCGGTCGCCGCGGGCCTCGTCCACGAGCCGCCCCGCGTTCCGGTGATCTCCAACCTCACCGGCCGACCCGTCGAGCAGTACGACGCGGACTACTGGGTCCGCCACCTGCGCGGCACCGTCCGCTTCGCCGACGGCCTGACCGCCCTGCACGAGGCCGGCACCACCACCTGCCTGGAGCTGGGCCCCGCCCCGGTGCTGATCCCGCACGCGGCGCGGCTCGACGGCACCACCCTGCTGGCCACCCTGCGGCCCGGTCGGAGCGAGACCGCCGTCCTGGCCGCCGCCCTGGCCGGCGCGCACTGCGCCGGCGCGGCCGTGGACTGGTCGACGGTCTTCGGGCCCGGCAGCGCCGTGCACGCCGAGCTGCCGACCTACCCGTTCCAGCGGGAGCGGTTCTGGCTCACCGAGCCGCCGGCCGCGGCGGGCGACGCGGGCAGCTTCGGCCTCACCCCCGGCGACCACGCCGTCCTGCTCGCCGCCACCCGGCACCCCGACCGGGACGAGATCCTGCTCACCGGCGCACTGTCCGCGCGGACCCAGCCGTGGCTGCGCGACCACGCGATCCGGGGCACCGTCATCCTGCCCGGCACCGCGTTCCTGGACCTCGCGCTGCACGCGGCGGCCGAGGCCGGCGCCGAGGGCGTCGGCGAACTCGCCCTGGAGGCGCCGCTGATCGTGCCGGACGGCGCCACCGTGCAGATCCAGGTGGTGCTGGATCCCGAGGACGCCGAGGGCCGGCGCTCCTTCGCCGTCCACTCGCGCGCCGCGGACGAGGCGTGGATCCGGCACGTCAGCGGCGTCGTCGGGCCGGTGCCCGCACCCCTGGAGGAGGCGCCCGCCTGGCCGCCGGCCGGAGAGCCGCTCGACCTCACCGACGCCTATCCGCGGCTGTCCGGCCACGGCTACGACTACGGGCCCGCGTTCCGGGGCGTCCGGGCCGCCTGGAAGGACGGCGAGGAGATCCACGCCGAGGTCGCGCTGCCCGACGGCGTCGACCCGGCGGGCCACACCGTCCACCCGGCGCTGCTGGACGCGGCGCTGCACGCCCTGCTGCTGGACACGTCGTCCGGCCAGGACACCAACCTGCCGTTCGCCTGGACGGGCGTGCGGCTGCACGCCGCCGAGGCGACCGTGCTGCGGGTGCGGATCACCCCCGACGGGCCCGGCCTGGTCCGGATCGCCGCCCACGACGTGACCGGCGCCCCGGTGCTCGCCGCCGAGGGCCTGGCGATGCGCCCGCTCACCGCCGACGCGTCGGTGCGCCCCGACACCCCGCTGCTCACCGTGGCGTGGACGCCGCTGCCCGCGGACGCGCCGGCCGGGGAGCCGGTGGCGTGGGCCGAACTGGCCGCCCCGGGCACGCCCGCCGCGCCGGTGCTGGTGCACCGTGCCGACGGCGGCCCGGCCGGCACCCTGACCGCCCTCCAGCGCTGGCTCGCCGACGGGTCGCTGGACGGGAGCCGGCTGGTGGTGCTCACCCGCGGCGCGGTCGCGGTGAACGCCGGGGGCACCGCCGAGGACGTCACCGACCTCGACGGCGCGGCCGTGTGGGGCCTGGTGCGCTCCGCGCAGTCGGAGCACCCCGACCGGATCGTGCTGCTGGACACCGAGCCCGGCGCCGACGAGGACACCGCCCTCGCGGTGGCCCTGGCCGCGGGCGAGGGCCAGGTGGCGGTCCGGGACGGGCGCGGCCACCTGCCGCGCCTGGTGCGCGACGGCGACGACGCGACCGCGCGGCCGCCGGCCTACGACCCCGAGGGCACCGTCCTGATCACCGGCGGCACCGGCACCCTGGGCGCCGTCGTGGCCCGGCACCTGGTGACCGTCCGGGGCGTGCGGCACCTGCTGCTGGTCAGCCGCAGCGGCCCGGAGGCGCCCGGAGCGGCCGAACTCGTCGCGGAGCTCCGGGAGTCGGGCGCCGAGGTGACGGTCGCGGCCTGCGACGCGGCCGACCCGGCCGCGGTCGCCGCGCTGCTGGCGGACCTGCCCGCCGGCCACCCGCTGACCGCGGTGGTGCACGCGGCCGGGACCGTCGACGACGCCACCGTCGAGTCGCTGACGCCGGAACGGCTGGCGGCCGTGCTGCGCACCAAGGCCGACTCGGCCCGGGTGCTGCACGAACTCACCCGCGGGCTCGGCCTGGCCGCCTTCGTGCTGTTCTCCTCCGCCGCCGCCACCTTCGGCGGCCCCGGCCAGGGCAACTACGCGGCGGCCAACGCCTTCCTGGACGGCCTCGCGGCGCACCGGCGGGCGCACGGCCTGCCGGCCACCTCGCTGGCCTGGGGCCTGTGGGCGCAGTCCAGCGCCATCACCGGGAACCTGAGCGCGGCGGACCTCCAGCGGATGCGCCGCGGCGGCATCGCCGCGCTGCCCTCCGACCAGGCGCTGGCCCTGTTCGACACCGCGGTCGCCCGGCCGGGCGCGGCCTTCGTGGCGGCGCGGCTGGAGCTGTCGGCGCTGCGCGAGCAGGCCCGTGACGGCGTGCTGCCGCCGCTGTTCGGCAGGCTGGTCCGCGGCGGGGTCCGGCGCGCCGCGCGGCCGGGTGGCGAGGGCGCCCTCCAGGGGCTGGCGGCGGAGCTCGCCGGTCTGCCGGAGGACCAGCAGCGACAGGCCCTCTCACGGGCCGTCGCCGGCCAGGTGGCGGCCGTCCTCGGCCACTCCTCGGCCGACGCGCTGTCGGCCGACCGGGCGTTCAAGGAGCTGGGCTTCGACTCGCTGACCGCCGTCGACCTGCGCAACCGCCTGGGGGCGGCGACCGGTCTGCGGCTGCCCGCCACCCTGGTGTTCGACCACCCGACCCCGGCCGCCGTCGCCGAGTACGTGCGCGGCCGGCTGCTCGGCTCCGGCGCGGCCGCGGCCTCCGCCGCCCGCCGCCGGCGGACCTCGCGCGACGACGAGCCGATCGTGGTGGTGGCCGCGGGCTGCCGGTTCCCCGGCGGCGTGCGCTCCCCCGAGGACCTGTGGCGCCTGGTGGCGCACGGCACCGACGCGATCGGCGAGTTCCCCACCGACCGGGACTGGGACGCCGAGGCGCTCTACGACCCGGACCCGGACCACCAGGGCACCACGTACTCCACCCGGGGCGGATTCCTCTACGACGCCGCGCACTTCGACGCCGACTTCTTCGGGATGTCCCCGCGCGAGTCGCTGGCCACCGACCCGCAGCAGCGGCTGCTGCTGGAGACCGCCTGGGAGACCTTCGAACGGGCCGGCATCGACCCGGCCGACCTGCGCGGCAGCCGCACCGGCGTCTTCACCGGGATCATGTACGACGACTACGGCGCCCGGCTGGTGGAGAACACCCCCGAGGGCTTCGAGGGGTTCATCGGCACCGGCAGCGCGAGCAGCGTCGCCTCGGGCCGGGTGTCCTACGTGTTCGGGCTGGAGGGCCCGGCCATCACCATCGACACGGCCTGCTCCTCCTCGCTGGTCGCGGTGCACCTGGCGGCGCAGTCGCTGCGCTCCGGCGAGTGCGACCTGGCGCTCGCCGGCGGCGCCACCGTGATGGCGACGCCGACGGTTTTCGTCGAGTTCAGCCGCCAGCGCGGGCTGGCCTCCGACGGCCGCTGCAAGGCGTTCTCCGCCGAGGCCGACGGCACCGGCTGGGGCGAGGGCTCGGGTCTGCTGCTGCTGGAGCGGCTCTCCGACGCGCGCCGCAACGGCCACCCGGTGCTCGCGGTCGTCAAGGGCTCGGCGGTCAACCAGGACGGCGCCAGCAACGGCCTGACCGCCCCCAACGGCCCCTCCCAGCAGCGGGTCATCCGGGCCGCGCTGGACGGTGCCGGGCTGATCCCTGCCGACGTGGACGCGGTGGAGGCGCACGGCACCGGCACCTCGCTGGGCGACCCGATCGAGGCCCAGGCCCTGATCGAGGCCTACGGGCAGGACCGGGACGAGCCGCTGCGGCTGGGCTCGGTCAAGTCCAACATCGGCCACACCCAGGCCGCCGCCGGCGCCGCCGGGCTGATCAAGATGATCATGGCGATGCGGCACGAGCTGCTGCCGCGGACCCTGCACGCCGAGCGGCCCAGCCCGCACATCGACTGGTCGGCCGGCGCGGTCGAACTGCTGACCGAGGCGGTCGCGTGGCCGCGCGGCGAGCGGCCGCGCCGGGCCGCGGTCTCCTCCTTCGGCATCAGCGGCACCAACGCCCACGTGATCCTGGAGGAGCCGCCGGCCCCCGCCCGGACGCCGGCCCCCGCCGCGGACGAGCCGCCGGCCGTCCCGTGGGTGCTGTCCGGCCGCAGCGAGCAGGCGCTGCGCGAACAGGCGGGCCGACTGCTGGAGTTCGTCCGCGACGGCGGGGCCCCGGGTCCCGCCGCCGTCGGCCGGGCGCTGGCCACCGGGCGGGCGCGCTTCGAGCACCACGCCGTGGTCACCGGGACCGGACGCGAGGAACTGCTGACCGGGCTGGCCGCGCTGGCGGCGGGGCGGAGCGCACCGAACACCGCGACGGGCCGGGTCGGCGCCCCCGGCGGGCTGGCGCTGCTGTTCTCGGGCCAGGGGTCGCAGCGGCCGGGGATGGGCCGTGGACTCCACGCCGCCCACCCCGTCTTCGCCGAAGCCCTCGACGAAACCCTCACCCACCTCACCCC
>NZ_JBHJRC010000248.1:0-12287 GCF_042261735.1 Kitasatospora sp. NPDC056327
GGACACCGGTTTTCCGGTGTCCCGCGGCCCCGTCGCCCGACCGGTCCTGCCCCTAGCCGGTCCTGGTCCGGGCGCTCCCGCGCCAGACCGGCAGGAGGCCGAACACGTAGAACAGGCCGAGGGCGATCAGGAGGAGCACCGGAAGGTAGCCCGCCAGGAGCAGCAGGGCCGGCGGGGCGGAGAGCAGCAGCGCCGCCGCCACCCGCACGTCGTAGCCCCTCGCCACCGCGAAGGAGAGCGAGAAGAGCACGGGCAGGGCGGGGACCGCCGTCACCACGAGGACCAGCACGGCCAGTCGGACGAACCCCTCCGCACTGGGCCGGACGTGCCCCTCCGCGTTGACGCCGCCGGGCGCGAACAGGGCCGCGGCCAGCGCGAGCCCGCACGGGGGCGCCACGCAGATGGCCAGATACCGGCCTGCGGCGAGCCCCAGCCACCTGTTCCTCTCACTCCGCTTGACCGTCAGCACCCTGAGATGCACCCCCCGTTGAGATAGGTCCGGTCGACCTTGTCCCCGATGCCCGGGGCCGCGTTGATCCCCGGGTCGGCGGGGAAGTAGCTCATGTTGTCCCGGGCGAGGACCTGCGGTGCCTGCCCGCGCTGGTACTGGACGACCTCCAGGTCGGGATAGGCGTCGCCCGACCGGTTCACCTTGATTCCGTCCGAGCCCAAGGAGAAGGACAACGAGCCGTCGATGGAGAAGAAGGACACGAGGCTGTTGATCCCGGTGATCTTGGCCTTCAGCCCGTTCTCACCCCTGTCCAGGGTAATGCCGTTCGACCAGAACGGGAGATCGTAGCCGTTCTTTCCGGTCACGATCCGCCTGGCCGGGATCTCACTCGGCGCGATCCACGGGCCGCGCTTCGAGGCGGGGTAGCCGGACCCCTCCGCAGGCGCGAAGTGGCCGGGCCGCGTCGACGCCATGACCGTGAAGGAGGTCTCGCCGGTGGCCGTGTCCCAGAAGAGGGTCATCCGCGCACTGTCGACCGGGTGGTTCGACCAGGACCTGTCGTCGCCGAGCAACTGGTTCACGGCGGCGCGCTTCGGGCCGATGTAGAACCTCGCCATGATGATGCCCTTGTTGGGACCGGGGCTCACCTTGTCGGGAGTGGCGCGCTCGGACTTCCGGGGCTTCGCCCCCCAGCCGGCCGCCTTGGCCGAGTTGTAGAAGTCCTGGCTCGGCAGCGTCTCGTCGAGCCGCTGCAGTGCCGCCGGCGGTACGTAGTTGGCCGTGGTCTCGGCGGCGTTCTTCATGGTGATGGTCCCGGCCGAGCCGCAGTCGTAGAGCGTGCCGCACTCCTCGGACTTGAGCCCGTTGGGGTCGGCGCGGTTGACCGGGTCGTTGTTGCCGTAGACGTACGCGTTCCACTGCCCCGGGTCGGACGCGTCGAAGACCGGGTCCGGGCTGAGGAAGCGCCCGGTGCTCGGCTGGTACTGCCGGGCGCCGAGGTTGGTGAAGCCGGTCGCGCCGTCCTTCAGGCCCCCGACGAAGCCCTTGAGGCCCGCCCACGGCGCGGCCGAGGAGGTCGCTCCGCGGGTGACGCCGAACGGGTCGGTGGGCCGGCGGGACTCGGCGAGCGACGTGCTGTCGATGGACAGGGCGTTGGTGCCGTGGTGGTCGGCGAACTGGTAGGTCAGCTTGGTCGCGCCCTGGCGGACCAGGGTGATGCCTCCCGGGATCGTGTAGTGGCGGGTGCCGGTCGCGGCCCCGGTGCCGGTGTTGTAGGTGAGCTCGTCGCCGCCGCCGAGGTGGACGGTGACCCGGCCGGGGCTTCGGCGCACCAGCTGGTTGCCCTCGGCGTCGTAGAGGTAGCTGGAGACCTGGCTGTTCTGGTTCATCGAGCTGAGCTTGCCCTCGGCGTCCCAGGTGAGGACGGCGCCGTTGCCGGCGTCGGTGAAGTTCCAGGTCTCGGTGCCCCACTTGGCCTGCCAGCCGGGCGCGTAGACGACGAACTTGCCGTCGTCCTGCACCATGGCGTAGTAGCCGCTGGCGGGCCCGGCCCAGGTGTTGGAGGACCACAGCGAGGTGTGCTGCGGGTCGTAGACGACGAAGTTGCCGTCGTCCTGCATGGTCGCCCAGGCGCCGGGGTGGCCCTGGGTGTTGGTGGACCAGAGCACCGCGTCGCTGCGCAGCGAGGTCAGGACGAGGTTGCCGTCCGCCTGCATGGCGAGCTGGACGCTGTTCGAGCGGATGCTCTCGCCGGAGCCGAGGACGAAGCCGGCCCGGACCTGCTTGTTCGCGCCGGGGTTGGTGATCTTCGTCGTGTTGCCGGCCGCGTCGTACTGGTTGGTGCCCTGGGCCTCGGCGGCCGTGCCGAAGGTGGTGGTGCTGGTCGCCATCGCGTGCGGGCCGCCGGTACCGCCGGTGGCGTTCGGGGTGTTGCGCGCGCCCGCGGCCGGGAAGGTCTGGTCGACCCGCACGTCCTTGCCAGCGTCGCCGTTGACGTTGCGGTGCACGATCTGGGTGCGGTTGCCGGTCAGGTCGTAGCCGTACTCCTGCCAGTACGCCGCGCTGCCGCCCACCGTCGACCCCGACGGGGCCGTGCCGGCGCACGCGCCCTGCCCGCCGACGGACGGGTTCGGCTGGTCGAGCCGGCCCTTGTCGGTCCAGGCGACGGTCAGCCGCCCCAGGTGGTCGTAGGTGAAGCACTGCAGGTCGGCGGCGGACGGCGTGTTGTCGGGGATGCCGCGCACCGCCGTGATCCGGCCCGCCTGGTTGTAGGCGTAGGTGGTGTTCTGGACGGTGCCGGTGGTGGCCGTCTGCTTGTCGACGTACTGCGACAGCAGCCGCCCGGTCGACTCGTCGTAGGTGTTGGTCGACACCACCTGCGTCCCCCACGAGTTCATCGTGGCCCGGATGTTGCGCCCGTAGGCGTCCCAGTCCGCCTGCCGCAGGTAGGTGATCCCCGCGCCGTCCATGTCGTGCAGCGGCCCGTTGACCTCGTACCGGTACGACACGAACTCCTGCGCCAGGTCGCCGGCGGCCGCGCGGCCCTCGGAGGTCAGCGCGCCGCTGATCGGGTCGTAGACGGACGAGTAGTCGAAGGTCGCCTGGCCGGACCGGCCGATCTCGCTGCCCGGGATCGTGACCGTCGTGGCGGTCGGCCGGTACGCGGTGTCCACGGCGGTGACGGCCTTGGTGTACGCCGTTCCGCCCGCCCCGCCGACGTACCGGGTGGAGGAGGACGGCTGGCCCTTGGCCACCGTGTCGTACGCGAACCCGGTCAGCTGGTTCGCCGGCTCGATCGAGCCGCTGTAGGTGCCGGTCCTGCGGCCCAGCAGGTCGTACGCCACGGCGACGGTCTGGCCGCGCGCGTCGGTGGTCGCGGTCAGCCGCCCGGCCGCGTCGTAGGCCCGGGTGGAGACGCCCGAGTCCGGGTCGTCGGTGCGCACCTGCCGGCCGCGCTGGTCGTAGCCGTAGCTCCAGGTGTTGCCGGCCGCGTCCACCCGGGTCGCGGTCAGGTCGGAGGGGGTGAAGGTGGAGACCGTCACGTCGGCGTCCGACCGGTTGCCGGTCGCCGACGGCGTCCGGTACTGCCACAGCTCCACCGTGCGCCCTCGGGCGTCGGTGACGGTGCTGGTCGCCGTGGCGCCGGCCGGGGGAGTGGTGTCCACCCGGTCCGCGCCGGGGTAGGCCGTGCTGGTCGTGTTCTGCGGCACGCCGTAGGCGACCGCCTGCACGCTGGTGGGCCGGCCGGAGCCGTCGAAGGCGGTCCGGGTCTCGCTGGGCACCTGCGCGCCGTTCGGCTGCCAGCGGACGGCGGTGGGGGCCGTGGTCTCCTCGTAGTAGCTGTGGTAGGTCCGGTTGGCGCGGCCCTGCGAGTCGTAGAACGTGTCCGTGACGGTCCGGCCGTGGTAGGCGGACACCGCGGGCTCGTCCTGCGTCTGCACCGTGCGGCCCAGGCCGTCGGCGATCCGGGTCGACACCGCGTAGGTGTCGCCCGGCCGCAGGGTCCGGCTGGTGACGGCCGACGGCGCGGTGGTGCCGTTGACCGCGTAGTCGAAGGTGAGGCTGGCCGTGGAGCCGGTCGGGCGCTCCGCCGTCCAGACCGCCTTCAGCCGGCCCAGCCCGTCGTACTTCTGGGTGACCTTGCGGGAGTTGGGGTCGGTGGTGGTCAGTGCCAGCCCGCGGGCGGGGTTCAGCGTGACCACCGTCTCCCGCCGCGCCCCCGCGTCCGGCGCACCCGCCGGGGCCGGGGTGCCGGTGACGGTGCGGTTGACCAGCTCGCCGGGGTTGGCCGAGCTGTAGCTGGTGGTCTGCACCGCGCCGGCGGGGTTCGCCGCGTCGGTGGCGGTCGGGTCGGTGACGCCGGTCGGGCGGCCGTAGCCGTCGTACGCGGTGGTGGCGGTGGTGAGCCAGCGGGCGGCGCCGCCGGCGTCGTAGCCGTCGAGCACCTGGGTGCCGGTCGGCGCGCCCTTGGTGCCGGCGCTGCCGAAGGCCGCGCCGTCGTAGAGGGTCCGCGAGCCGGCGACCGTGTTGGCGGCGGTGGGCGCGGCCGTGCAGGCGTTGGCGCCGGAGACGGTCAGCGCCTGTGAGACCAGGCCGGTCAGCGCCGGGTCGGCGGCCGTCGCGTAGTCGGTGCGGACGCAGACGTCCGGGGTGCCGTCGGCGGTGCTCAGCGAGGTGGTGACCCGGTTGCCGTGCGCCGCGTCGGTGGTGCTGACGGTCGCGGTGGTCCGGGTGCCGGTGGTCGTCCTCGCCGTGGTGGTGGCGGTCGTGGTCGTCGACCCGTACCGCGCCACCAGGGCCGGCAGGCCGGCGCCGCGGGAGTGGGTCGCGGTCGTCGCCGGGCCGCTGCTGGTGCTGACCGTCCACGACTCGGGCGCGGACGCTGCGGCGTCCGCGAAGGCGTCGCTCTCCAGCACCCGGCCGGAGAGCCAGTCGTGGTCCGTCCGGGCGCCGCTCCTGGCGCCCGCGACGCTGGCCGGCTTGGCGGTGCCGTTCGCCTTGATGTCGCCGTCCATGCCCTGGTGGTAGCTGGTCGTGGACTTCGACTTCGCCCCGTCCTGCCCCGAGCCGGTCACGGCCGTGACCGACTGGAAGCCCCGGAACTGGTCCCAGGTCCGGTGGTCCGGCTCCACCAGCGCGCCGTCGTTGCGGTGCCAGGCGGCGGGGCCGTAGGTGTAGGCGGTGGTCTGCGCCGCCGAGCCCTGGACCAGGTTGCCGTTCGGGTCGACGGTCACCGATGCCACCGGGTAGCGCAGGAACCAGTCGTCCACCGTGGCCGCCACCGCCGTGTCGTACCACTTGACGTTGTAGCAGGCGAGCGCGTTGTTGTCGGCGGCGGCCGGCATCCGGTTCGCCGTCCGCGAGCAGGAGTCCTTCAGGTAGTCGACGTTGACCGTGCCGCCGGTCTCGGTGGTGATCACCTCGATCCGCGGCCGGTTGTAGCGCGGCCGGGCCGGGGTGAGGCCGTCCACCCGGTTGGGCAGCAGCACGCTGGCGAACGTCACCTTCGGCAGCTCCTGGGCCTCCTGCCCGTCGAAAGTGTCCTTGCCGTAGCGCTTCACCGACTCCAGCCACGGGATCTGCTGGTTCTCGCCGGCGTTCTGCGGCGTCTTGAAGACGTGCGTCAACTCGTAGGCGTCCACCGGGCGGTAGCTGCCGTTCGAGCGGACCGACGTGGTGATCCTGTTCAGCCACTTGGTGGACCAGTACGTCGGGCCGTAGGTGGTGCAGGCCCCGGTCGCCGCGCACTGCTTGTCCAGCGGCACGTCCGGCCAGTGGGCGGCGTTCGCCGTCGTCCGCTGCGCCGGGTCGCAGGCGGCGGTGCTGGTCACGCAGCGCTCGCCGGAATCGAAGTCGATCTTCGCCGCGGGTCGCTCACCGCCGTCGCCGAGCAGCTGCCCGTAGCCGATCGAGGCCAGCACGCCGCCGCGGGTGTACTCGGTGCTGACGCCCGCGCCCGGGTTCTGGCCGCCGCCGCGGGCGTACCAGTTGGACTCGGGCGTGTAGGTGTAGGTGGTCAGGTTCCCGTGCACGTCCACGACGTGGTCGAGGTTCCAGCGCCACGCCATCCGGCACCAGGAGCCCTTCCCCTTCGCGGCGTCGTAGCACGGGTCGCCCGCGTTCGGCGAGTACACCGGCACCGTCCACGCCGAGCGGCTCTCCGGCCCGGCGGCGGTCGGCCCGCCGGCGGCGGACGGCAGGTGGTTCAGGCCGAAGTAGTACACGGTGCCGGTGGAGTCGGTGACCTTCAGGTAGCCGTTGTTCCAGGTGCCGTTGGTGGCGCCGGTCAGGAACTCGACCTTGGTCCCGTCGTCCTTCTTCAGCCGCCAGGTGCACTTCGACTGCTCGAAGGCGGCGTCCCCGCCCACGCACGAGGAGTCGTCCGGCACCAGTTCGCCCGCGTGCCCGCCCAGCGCCATGGTCAGGTTCGCCCCGCCCCAGCACTGGTCGGACGAGTTCGCGATGCCCGCCTTGGCGCACGGCTTGAACGACCGCTCGATGAACCCGGCGCTGAGATCCCAGCCGTCGCCGATCCACGAGGCCTGCGCGTTGGTGGAGGCCGTCCTGCCGTCCACCGACGCCGAGTCGTAGCCCAGCGCGATCTTCGGGCCGGTGCCGCCGAGGGACGGCGGGGACTGGACCGGGTAGCTGTAGGTGAACGAGCCGGACGAGCTGCCCGCCGTCCACGCCTGGCTCGGCGCCAGCGAGGTGGCGCTGTAGGTGCCGGTCCCGCCGCCGGGCGTCGCCTCCGTGGCCAGCACCAGGGCCTCCGCCGGCGCGCCGGCGGGCTGCGCCTGGGCGCCCTGTCCGGCGTCGGCGCCCTGCTTCGCCACCGCACCGGCGGCGGGCGGCAGTTCGACGTCGGCCACCAGCTGCCGGGCCTGCGCGTCGTAGTGCGAGGGGACCGGCGTGCGGGTCAGGCAGGCCGCGTCCTGGGGCGTGGTCAGCGCGCACGCCGGCAGTGACACCAGCTGGGAGCGGGCGGCGAAGTCGCCGCCGAACCCGGTGCCGTTCGGGTCCAGCCCGATCCGGACCTTCCCGCTCCCGCCCCGACCCTCCCGGGAGAGCGCGACCAGGGCGCCCTGCACCCCGGCGGCCCCGGTCGTCGGGCCGTCGGCGACCTCGACCCGGACCGGGCCCGGGGCGGACCCGCCGGGCTCCAACGGGGTCAGCCAGACCGGCAGTTCACCGGCCTGCTGCGATCCGCCGGACGCCCCGTCGGCGCCCAGGTCCACCGCGGCCGTGCCGGACTTCAGCGCCGGCGCCGTCCGCGGTGGCACCCAGTTCGGCGAACCGGTCGCCGGCGGGACCGGCGTGGGCTTCTCGGCCGTTCCCGGCACCGAGGCCGTCTTCGGCAGCGGGGTGTTCGGCGGCGACCAGATCCGGTCCTGGTCGCCGTCCTGCGGCGGCGCGGCGAGCGCCGGCGCCACCGGACCCACCAGCGCACCGAGCAGGAGAAGGGAACTCACCAGCGCCGTACGGGATTTCTTGCGAGGTGAAGGGGGGTCTCCCCTTCCGATGCGCCAGGAAAAGCGGACTCGACGAGCGGACACGCCACACCCCCGGGGGGAACCGCACCCTTGATTCGAGTGCGTACGGATCACTCTGGCGGAGGGTAGGGCGTGGACGATCCCTCTGACGAGGCGAACGGAATTACTCGCCCGTGTGATCCATCTCACAGTGGCGCCAAAGCGGTTCGTCCACGTAAAAAGCGGACGCCGTTGGGAGCCAAGGCAGTTGACGGACCGTCGGGTAGTGCGCGAACTTGCCGATGTCCTCTGCACGCCCGGCCTCCGGAGGTCGTCGCGCAGCCGCTCCAACCACCTCGTGGGGGGACTCAGACATGTCAGCCGCTCATCCCGAACGGGGCGCACCGGCCCGCTCGGGAACACCTCGCCGCCGGACGCGGACCCCGTCCGGCCGCGCCACGGCCGCAGCCGTCGGGCTCGTGCTCGCCCTGTCCTCCATGGCCCCGGCCGCCTTCGCCGCGACCGCCGCGACCGCCGGGGCCCCGGCCGCGCCGACCGCCTCCGGCGCGCTGCCCGGCGCCGCGGACATGGCGGCCGCCGACGCCGAGCGCACCCGCAACCGGCCCGCGGTCACCCTCGCCGAGAAGGCGATCGCCCAGGCCCGGGAGACCGGGAAGGCCGTGCCGATCCCGGAGTTGACCGACGAGTTCAGCGAGACCTCGGCCACCCCCGAGGGCCACCTCTCCACCCGCCAGCACCCCGACCAGCAGCGCGTCAAGCAGCCGGACGGCAACTGGGCCCCGCTCGACTCCACGCTGGTCGCCGACCCGGCCGGCGGCTACCGGCCCAAGGCCGCGGCCTCCGGTGTGCACCTGTCCGGCGGCGGCGCCGGCCCGCTCGGCACGCTCACCACCCCCGAGGGCGAGAGCCTGGCCGTCGACTCCCCCTTCCCGCTCACCGCGCCCGTCGTGGACCCGGGCGGCGAGAGCCTGACCTACCCCGAGGTCGCCCCCGGCATCGACCTCAAGGCCACCGTCACCGAGTACGGCGGCTTCTCCACCGTGCTGGTGGTCAAGACCGCCGAGGCGGCCCGCAATCCGGAGCTCCGCAAGGTCCGCTTCGGCACCAGCGCCGACGGCGTCACCGTCAGGGCCGACGGCGACGGCAACCTCACCGCCGCCACCGCCGACGGCAAGGTCCGCTGGCGCGCCGCGGCGCCGCGGATCTGGGACAGCTCCACCGCCCCGGCCGCCCGGCCGGGCCAGGGCGCCCCCGCCGCGGACGCCCCCGCCTCGGGCGGCCCGGCCGCGGAGGCCGAGGCCAGCACCGCCCACGGCCCGGGCGCGGGCGCCAGGGTCGCCGTGATGCCGACCACCGCCACCGCCGACGCCGTCGAGCTGACGGTCGACCAGTCGGTGCTCGGCCAGGGCCAGGGCCCGTGGTACATCGACCCGGCCTGGATCCCCGACGCCCGCTCGGCCAACGGCTGGACCTGGACCCAGCAGGCGTACCCCGCCCACTCCAACTGGCTGAAGGACACCGGCAACCAGGACCAGTACTCCCACCCGGGGGTCGGCTACCAGGGCTGGCGCACCGACACCGGGATCGAGCGCTCCTACTTCCAGTTCGACACCAGCGGCTTCGGCAGCACGATCATCAACAAGGCGACCATGTCGGTCTGGCAGTACCAGTCCGCCGACTGGAGCTGCACCAAGACCTACACCCTCGACCTGTACCTGACCGGCGCCATCGACGGTGCCACCACCTGGGCCAACACGCCCGCCGTCGTCGGCGGCCGGGTCGGCGAGTCCGCCGTGCCCGGCTCCGGGCGCAGCGGCTGCAGCGGCCAGTACCTGTTCAAGTACGACGTCACCTCGACGTACCAGAACTACACTCCCGGCCGGAACTCCCTGACCTTCGGGGTCTTCGGCCGCGACGAGAGCAACCGGGACGGCTTCAAGCGGCTGGACTACCGGCCCGTCGTCGAGGTCGAGTACGACATCAAGCCGGACGTCCCGACCAACCAGCACGCCCTGCCGGCCCCGAGCACCGCCGTCCCGTGGACGGACGACCAGGGCTGCAACGGGAACACGATCGGCTGGATGAACTCCTCCAGCGGCTTCAACGGCGCGGTCTCGCTCAACGCGACCGTCAAGAGCCCCGTGCAGAACGAGCTGCAGAGCTGGTCGCACATCTGGGACTACTCGCTGCCCGCCGTGCCCGACGTCGACTCCGGCAACTCGCCCTGGGTCGCCAACGGCGGCACCGCCTCCTTCAACGTCCGGTCCGACGTGATCAAGGACGGCCACGTCTACGGCTGGAGCACCCACGCCACCGACGGCCTGGTCGCCATGTCCGGCCCCACGCCGACCTGCCGCTTCGGCGTCGACCTCACCCCGCCGACGATCGAGGTCCCGAACGGCTACCAGCAGTTGTCCGACGCCCAGTTGGCGACGCAGTACCCGCCGTCCGGCAACGGCCAGGTGACCAGGAAGCGCACCGGCGAGCCCGGCATCGTCCCGTTCACCGCCGCCGACCCGGCGCCCGGCAGCGGCTCCGCCTCCGGCGTGATCTGCGCCCGCTGGTCCTGGGACCCGCAGCTGAACGGGGCCGGCTGGGTCTGCGGCTCCTCGATGCCGCAGGGCGGGGCCGAGGTCGTCCCCAACCGCTGGGGCACCAACATCCTGTACATGCAGGTGATGGACAACGCGCGCAACGTCTCGCCGATCGCCTCCTACTCCTTCTACGTGCCGTGGAACCCGGACGGCCCGCCGCCGGTCTTCGGCGACGTGACCGGCGACAGCGCGCCCGACATCGTCACCCCGGACCAGGCCGGCAACCTGCGCGCCTACGCCGTCCCCGGCAACCCGCTCGCCAGGAACGCCGCCGTCACCCTGGTGGCCGGCCGCGCCGACTCGCCCACCGGCCAGGGCTGGGAGAACGTCCAGTTCGCCCACCGCGGCACCCTCACCGGCGGCAACAACATCGACGACTTCGTCGCCCACGCCCCCGGCGACGCCAATCTGTACGTCTACGGCAACCCCGGCAACACGGGCCAGTACGGGCGGATCGACACCAAGGTCCTGCTCAAGAAGCCCAGGTGCGTGGCGACCGCGACCGAGAACTGCTCCTGGCTGACCGCGGCCGGCTACAACGCCAACGACTGGAGCAGCACCCTGAAGGTCGCCGCGCTGGGCGACCCGGCCAACGCCGACCTCGACCACAAGCTCCAGTTCAAGAACAAGACCGGCCTGCTGACCGTCGAGAGCACCGCCGGCGGCACGGACGCGGCGCTCTGGTTCTACCCGGCGACCGCCGCCAACACCCTGGGCAAGCCGGTCCGGCTGGCCGCCTCGGGCTGGAAGGACAAGGAGCTGATCACCCCCGGGGACTGGGCGAAGCAGGGCCACCCGGGCCTGTGGGCGCGCAACCTCCAGGCGGCCCCCGACGGCGCCCGCGGCGACCTGCTCGCCTACACCTTCACCACCGGCACCGTCACCGCCACCGATGCCGAGGGCCAGCCCGTGATCGACGGCGCCGGCACCGTCGTGACCGCGCCCACGCTCACCGGCATGACCGCCCGCAGCGGGCGCATCGCGTCCGTCGCAGTGGAGAGCTGGCCGGTGCTCGGCTCCGACGGCGACCTCACCGGCAAGGGCTCCCCGACCCTGTGGGGCAAGACCCCCGAGGGCCGGGTCGAGATCTGGTGGGGCGAGACGACCGGCGCCGGCACCTCCGATCCCGGCTTCAGCTGGCAGGTCGGGCCGGAGAAGGTGGCCGACACCTCCGTCGCCCCGCTCTGGTGGGGCCTGGACGGCACCAGCCAGACCTCCGACTCCACCCTCGTCAACCCGCTCCTCACGCAGCAGACGGTCGGCACCACCGCCGACCACAACGGCACCGCGAACGGCGCGGCGGCCTTCAACGGCGCCGGCTACTACCGCTCCACCCACGCCCCCAACATCGACACCGGCCAGAGCTACAGCGTCTCCGCCTGGGTCAAGCTCGGCTCCGCCAACGGCTTCCAGAGCGCCGTCTCGGTCGTCGGCCAGGAGCGCAGCCCGTTCTACCTGCACTACCACCCGGGCGCGCAGACCTGGGTCTTCTCCGTCACCGGCGAGGACCAGGCGAACACCAGTGCCTACTACTCCGCGTTCAGCCCCCAGGGCGCCCAGGTCGGCACCTGGACCCACCTGACCGGCATCTACAACGCCGGCAGCCACACCGTGACCCTCTACGTCAACGGCCGTGCGGTGGCCAGCAACAGCGCTCCGAGGGCCTGGCGCAGCGGCGGTTCGCTGCTGGTCGGCGCCGAGGGCGCCAACCTCACCGGCATCTCCACCAACGCCCTCTTCTCCGGCGCCGTCAGCGACGTCCGGATCCACCCCTACGCGCTGACCGAGCAGCAGGCGGTCGGCCTGGCCACCATCGGCTCCAGCGTCCAGATCCGCAGCGCCATGAACGCGGGCCGCTGCATCGACAGCTTCGGTGGCGGCGACGGCACCACCGCGCGCTTCTGGAACTGCTACAACGGCCCGAACCAGCACTTCACCCTGACCGCCGACCACCTCATCAAGGCCGCCGGCACCGGGCTGTGCCTGAGCACCAGCCCCACCGGCGACCCGGTCGTCTTCCGCCCCTGCGGCAACACCGACCGGCAGACGTGGCTGCGCCGCAGCAACGGCACCCTCTACAACCCCGCCTCGCAGTCCTGCCTCGAACTGCCGTCCTGGCAGGACGCCAACGGCGTCGCGCTCGGCATCTACGGCTGCAACGCGGGCGCCAACCAGCGCTGGCACCTGGAGGCGCAGGTCTGACCCGCCGCCCACCCGGCCCGCGGCCCCTCCCCGGCATCCGGCCGGGGAGGG